>NZ_DBLXSO010000013.1:0-60785 GCF_057878315.1 Jutongia sp.
CGATATATTTTGCAAGACGGAAAATGGCTATAAATACAGAAAATAACAATATGATCTACAATATGAACGAATTATAACAAAATGAACATACAATTTCTGTGAACCGTTGTATTTTAGAAACGGCAATGCTAAGATAATGATATCGCGATACGGTTTACAGGGAAATGCAGCAAATAGAATAGAATGGAGGAAGGAAAATGAGATCAGGCAAAATGAAACGATGTGCCATGGCAGGGGTGTTAGCGGTGGCAATGGTTATTTCGGCGGCACCGGATATAACCGTGACTGCGGAAACAAACGCAGCCAAAAAGGAGGAAGCATATATTGACACGGAATTTACCTACGGAACGCTTCCGGTGCAGACAGTATCTGCAGTGACAAGAGAGAAGTGCAGTGGTAAGGAGTGGACCGGTACAGGGAACAATTTGGATATTACTTCGGTAAATACGATGGAGGATAGCTCCAATCTGATTCCGTACGGTACAGTAGAGACGGCATTTCTTGGAGCAAGAGATTACGACAGAGAGGACTCAGACTATTATCAGCTTCTGACCGGAAAGGATGAAAGCTGGGATCTGGCGGTTCTTAATAATCCGGAAAGGGCAGAGGGACTTGGCTCATTTGAAAAGGAGGATTATCAGGAACAGGATGGGGATGGCTGGAAGACGGTGACATTGCCGGCAAGCTGGACCAGCTACGGTTTTGACCATTCAATCTATACGAATACGGTTATGCCGTTTGAGAGTGACGCAGAATTTCCGATGGCACCGACGGAAAAGAATCCGGTAGGACTTTACCGAAAGCAGTTTACCGTGAAGGATTCGATGCTTCAGGATAACGGTAAGGTTTATATCACGCTGGGCGGCGTGGAGTCTGCCTATTATCTGTATGTGAATGGGGTAGAGGTCGGTTACAGTGAGGACAGCTATGATCCGCATACCTTCGATATTACCGATCTGCTTCACGCAAAGGGAGAGAAGAATACACTTGCGGTTAAGGTGTTTAAATTCTGCGACGGAACCTGGCTTGAGGATCAGGACATGATCTATGACGGCGGTATTTTCCGAGATGTTTATCTGACAAGTACGCCGGCGGTGCATGTGCAGGATTATGATCTGAACTATGATCTGAACGAAGATTACACGGCGGCAGATATGAAGCTGTCCCTGAATACAGTCAACGATGCGGTCACGGATGCGGCAGATATGGCGGCAAAGGTGGCACTGTATGATGCACAGGGAAATGAGGTTGCAAAGACAAATGCTGTTCTTGGTACGATCGCAGCCGGAAAGACCGGTGAAAAGGAAATTTCCATGACAGTAACCGATCCAAAGCTGTGGGATGCGGATCATCCGAATCTGTATACGATGGTTGTTTCATTGTATGATCAGAAAACAGGGCTTCATTATGAGAGTGTCAGCCAGAATGTGGGATTTCGGAAGCTGACATTTACATCGACGAAGGTCACGACCGATGGAAAATATAATAATGCAACCAAGCGTTATGACATGGTAAAGCTTAATGGCAAGCGTCTTTTGATTAAGGGTGTCAACCGCCACGATACGGATGTGGATACCGGAAAGTATGTTTCTCACCGTGTTTATGAGGAGGATGTGCGTCTGATGAAGCAGAACAATATCAACGCAATCAGGACCTCTCATTATCCAAATGATGACTATCTGTATTATCTCTGCGATAAATACGGTCTTTATGTGATGTGTGAGAGTAATAACGAATCGCATGCGATCTATTCTGATGAGGAGAAATTAAGTAAGCTTGAGACGGCAGCAATGACAAGGCAGTCGGCATCCTACGAGCGTTTCAAGAATACGACAAGCAATCTGTTCTGGTCGATCGGCAATGAATCCTCTCAGGGCTGGTCTGAGCGTGACGGCAATTATGCCAATGGCATGTTTGCACATCTTGTACAGTTTTTCAAGGATCGTGACAGCAGCAGAATGGTGCATTATGAGGGCATGAGCGGTGGAAGAAAGGGTTCTACGGCAATTGATATGGTCAGTCATATGTACTATGATCCGGACAGTATTTTATCCTATGCAAAGGATGAAAGCCGCATGCCATTTATTCTCTGCGAATATGATCATGCCATGGGAAATGCGGTAGGAAATCTGAAGGAATATTGGGATATTATCAGGGAGTATGATAACATGCTTGGCGGCTTTATCTGGGACTGGGTGGATCAGTCGAGAAAGATTGCGATTAAGGATGGTGCCTGGAATTATTACGGAACAAAGGATGCGCATACAAGCGGACTTTATGATCTGAGTGGATATTTTCTCGGATATGGAGGTGATTGGGGAGATAAAACCGGAGACAAGAATTTCTGTCAGAACGGTCTTATTTCTGCAGACAGAGATCCACAGCCGGAGCTTAAGGAAGTTCGATATCAGTATCAGGATTTCTGGTTTACCTCGGAGAAAGATAAGCTGACCGGGCAGACCATTCATGTCAAAAACGAGAGCGTTTCCAAGGATCTGTCCGAATATGATGTGATATGGGAACTGAAGGAAAACGATACCGTGATCGGACAGGGGCAGATTACAGAAGAACTGGAAGCGCAGCAGGAAAAGGATATCGTGATCCCATATACATTGCCGGAGTCGTTGAAGGAGGGTGCAGATTATTATCTGAATATTTCGGTCAGAACAAAGGCAGCAGACGGTCTTTTGGAAAAGGGACAGGAAATTTCCTATGCACAGTTTGCAGTGGATGCAAAGAAGGCTGCAAAGGCACATAAGTTTAGCAGCGAAAACGTAAGCATTGTAAAGAACGGTAATTATTATAATGTATCCGGAAAGGATTTTAAGTTTAATGTGAATCTTCAGACCGGTCTTCTGGAGGATTATTACTATCAGGAGAAGCTGCTGATGAAGCAGGGACCGCAGCCGAACATCGGACGTGCAAAACTGGATAATGATAACACAAGCTATGCTGATATCATGAAGAATCTGACACTGGCTGCTTCACCGGAGGTGGCATGGAACGCAGATGGCTGTTATGTGATCACTGTGAAATGGCTTTCTGATTTCCAGCTTGATTCGACGGCAGTCGAGCCTTCTGCAATCGTGATGCATTATCTGGTCGAGAGTGATGGAACCGTTACCGTAAATGTTCAGATGGATCTGACGCATACCGGTATGAAACGTATCACCAAGGCGGGAACAATCCTGACACTGGCAGATGGCATGGAACAGGTAAGCTGGTACGGAAACGGTGACGGAGAAAGCTATAATGACCGTCAAAGTTATACCAGAAAAGGCGTTTACCGGTCAACTGTCAATAATATGTATTATCCGTTTGCGATGCCGCAGGATTGCGGTAATCTTACCGGCGTACACTGGATCAGTGTGACAGGAGAGGACAAGGACGCTGTCGGCATGCTGATCAGTGGCAATCAGGAGGTCAATGCATCGGCACTTCACTTTACGCCGTCCATGCTGCAGGCGGCAAAGCATGTCAGTGAACTGACGCCTTCCAAGGAAACCTATGTGACCGTGGATGCGGCAGTGAGAGGAACCGGAAATGCTTCCTGTGGATATGAGACTTTAAAGAAGTATCAACTTGAGAAGAAAATGTATGATTACAGTTTTTCTCTGATTCCGGTGGCAAAAGAGACCGATTGTATGGAAAAGGCAGTCGATTACAGAGAGCAGACGTATCATTTTGAAGCCACAAAGCAAGCCGAGATCAAGGATGTGACTCCGGCGGAGCCGACACCGGTACCGACAGTGACACCGGATCCGGGAAATGGAAGTGCATCTGTGACACCTTCACCGGTGCCGAATCTGCAGCCGGCGTCCGACAACGGAAATGGAACCGCGGCAGCCGCAAAGACACCGGGTAAAGTGACGAAGGTGAAGGCAAAGGCACTTGGCAAAGGGGCAAAGCTTAGCTGGAAGGCACAGACAGGTGTTGCTTACCGTGTTGCATACGGCACAAGCCGCAAAAAACTTGCTGCACTTAAAAAAGGAAGCAGTAAGGGAGCAAAAGGTGTTAAAGTCATTACGGTAAAAACTGCCGGCAAGAAGCTTTCGAATCTGAAGGCAGCGAAAAAGTATTATATCCGGGTATGTGCTGTTGACAAAAAGAGCAAAAAAGCAGGAAAATGGTCGGATATCATATCGGTTAAGACAAAATAAAAGTCTATTTCTGAAAAATAGATAAAATAAAGACCGTCGCATCGAATGGGCGAAAAGTGACAGGAACCCTGTTTTCGGGATGAAACAGGAGGTCTGTTATACGAAAAGTCTGTTTGTGCGGCGGTTGTTTTTTTGAAAATATATGGTAAGATACATAAGTAAAATAAAAGCAAGGGAAATGTGATAATGAGGGTGGATCAATGAGTGTTTATCAGTGTATGTTGGCAGATATCAGTGATGTGGCGGCGTTTTTGCCAAAAGCCGTGCTGATTGGGATCCTTGTGGGGATCGTGCTGCGGCTTTGCCATGTTAGAGGACGGCAGTGGACCGGCAGTGTATTGTTTGTGATCTATGCTGTGGTACTTCTGCAGACCGTGTTTTTCTGCCGGGAGCCGGGAAGCCGGTGGGGGACGGATATGCGGTTGTTTGGTACCTGGGGAACGACGATGCAGGATCATGCATGGGTGCTTGAAAATGTCCTGTTGTTTATTCCGTTTGGACTGCTGTTTCCTTTATTGCTTCCGAAACGATGGCATCCGATCACGGTTCCGGCGGGACTTTTTGGCAGCATCTGTATTGAGTTTGTGCAGCTTCGCACCGGAAGGGGTTTTTGTCAGCTTGACGATATTGTGATGAATACGCTGGGGGCATTGGCGGGATATCTTCTGTGGATGGCAGGACGGGGGCTGCTTCGGGGTATTCTTCGGTTTTGCGACAGGCAGGGCAGGCGAAGAGGGCTGTTTGGCGTATTGGCTCTTTTGTGGATGCTTGTGATATTTTCCTTTTCCGCACAGCCGGCAGATGAGTCGACGCAGACGAGCCTGCGGGTTGGCAGGGCTGTCTGTGCGGTGATCGTGCCGGATTATGCGCAGATGACGCAGGAGCAGCAAACTGCCTGGGCTGAGCGTATTGAGTTTCCGGTGCGAAAGGGTGCTCATATGACGGAATATGGAGTGCTTGCCATGTTGTGGCTTGGTGTGCTTGCCGGAGAAGAGATCACAAGGAAACGGGCAGTCATTGCCATTGCCCTGACGGCTCTTTACGCATCGACCGATGAGTTTCATCAGCTGTTTGTGCCGGGACGAAGCGGTCAGGTGCGGGATGTGCTTATCGATTCCTGTGGTGCTGCGATTGGCGTATTGATCGCATGGGGGCTGATAAGAATTTACAGTAACAGAGAGAAACAACACTAAGAAGGGGGCGTTTCCAATGGATTTGATGGTTGGAAGTGTAGATGCCAAAAGGCTGCGCAGAGATCTGATCAGACAGCTTCGCAGCATTTCGAATCAGAAGTCACCGAATGTGCGCAACAAAATATATACCGCAGAGATGGCAGATGAGCAGAGTCTTGTTGCCATGGCGAAAAAGGAAGGGCTGGAGATCCGAAGATATATCCGGTGATAACAGATACAAAAGGAGTACGGTAGAGATGGAATTAAAGGAACAGAATTTAGGGGAGGAGTTATATAATCTTCTGGCGGAACTGCTAAACAGCAAGATGAACCGGACGGTTATGGACAGTATTCGTGGAGAATACGGGGTTTTGCGCTATCTTTGTTATATTGAGGATCATGTGCATGCCGGTAAGCTGACCGAGCATCTTCGTGTTGTGCCGGGAAGAATGACCGACATTTTAAACAGTCTGGAAGCAAAGGGATTGATCACGCGGATCCGCGGGGAAGAGGACAGACGTCATGTAAATGTATGCATCACGGAGGAAGGAAAGAAGCAGGCGGTCCAGATGCGGCAGATGATCAGCCGGGAATATGAAGGGATGTTCCGGATCCTGGGACAGAAGGATACGGAGGAGCTGATCCGGCTTCTGAAGATTGTTCTGTCCTATCCGGATGCAAAGGAGACAAAACGCGAGTGATACGGGGAAATGACAAAAGACAGCTCGTCAGACAGGGAGAACTGTTGTTATATATTGAAAAGAACGAAGAGGGTGTCACGCTTCTCCGGTGCTATGGGGACAGTCCGGTTGTCACACTGCCGGATATGGTGGATGGTGCTGCGCTGACGCAGATCGGAGATTACTGCTTTGCGGACTCGGCGAGAGCGCAACGCTGTGATGAAGCTTCCGAAGGAACTTACAGGGAGCTTTACGGAGATTATCTGCAAGAAATCTTTCTGCCGGATACGGTCAGAAAGCTTGGAAGTCTGGCGTGTTATAACTGCAAGCATCTGCATACACTCGGATTTGGAGCGGCACTGACAGAGGTGGGCAGCGATGCCTTTATGAACTGCCGCAATCTTCAGGCGTTTCAGATATCGGCGGGGATGCAGCAGGAGACGGGGCTGAAGCAGCTGCTTGCCCAGAGAATGACCGATGTGGAGGTAACCTTTGTTAAGAGAAACAGTATTGTAGGAAAGCTGTTTTATCCTGAGTATGAGGAGGATCACGATGAGATTGGTCCGGCACATATCTTTGCGATGAGTATTCATGGCGAGGGATTTCGGGCAAGACAATGCTTTCAGAACGGAAGACTTTCGCTGGCTGCGTATGACGAGATCTTTGAGCAGGCGTGTGCTGAGGAAAGTGAAGAGACGCTGTGTCGTCTGGCGGCAGATCGTCTGGCGTATCCGGTAGTACTTTCCGGACAGGCGGGGGAGCGATACCGCAGATTTCTTGCCGGACAGCAGAGTACACTGGCAGAGCTTCTTGTTAAGCAGCAGGATATCACAGGGATCAGGGAGTTTGTACGTGGAGAGATCCTTACCGGAGACGGGATGATGGCCGCTGCCCGCCTGGCGGCGGAGACAGAATGGGTGCAGGGAGCGGCAGAACTCCTTACATTGGAAAAGGAACAGGCAGAGCAAAAGAACGGGGAGGATCAATATGCCTTCGAAGAATGGTGAGAATGTCACACCCTCACATATTATGACACAGACCGAGTGGAAAGAGATGATGGCACGTAAGGTGCTTGCTTACACGACCGATGCACTTCTGGTGGATTTTCGTTATATGGGAAGTGCGTTTCAGATCCTGCAGGCGGTTCCGGACGGACAGATCACGACGCTGGCAGTGGACGGAGCAAAGCTTCATTACTCTGCAGAGCAGTTGATACGGGTCTTTAGGAGCAATGAGAAGTATCTGAACAGACTGTATCTGCATGCACTGTTACATTGCCTGTTCCAGCATCTGTGGATCGGCGGAACAAGAGATAGAATGCGCTGGCACATTGCCTGTGATATTGCGGTGGAATATGTGATCGATCAGCTTAAGCAGCCATCGGTACACCGGATCATCGGATGGCTCCGGGAGAAGACATACCGGGAGCTGTCGGAATACGGAGACGGGATATCGGCTGCGGTTGTTTACCGATGGCTTGAAGAGAAGGATATGGAGCAGATCGCAGGTCTCAGGCAGGAATTTTTCACGGATGATCACCGTTACTGGCCAAAGCAGGAGCAGAGGCGTGCAGTGCCGTCTCCGGTGCAGAATAAATGGCAGCAGGCGGCAAGGCAGATCTCGCTGGAACAGAAGAGACAGGGAGACGATCCGCAGAAGGGACAGCGTCTGCTCACGCAGCAGATGAAGGAGGGACAGAGCAGGCGGTCTTACCGGGACTTTCTGAAGAAGTTTGCGGTCTATCAGGAGGAGCTTGCGCTGGATCCGGATGAATTTGATCTGAATTTCTATACCTATGGACTGCGTCTTTACGGCAATCTGCCTCTGGTGGAGCCGGTCGAGAGCAGTGAGGTATGTAAGATCCTTGATTTTGTGGTGGTGGTTGACACCAGCTATTCTACGAGCGGAGTGCTTGTGCAGGGATTTTTGCAGGAAACCTTTCAGATCCTGACCGGGAAGGACAGCTTTTTTCGGAAGGCCAGGATCTGGGTGCTGCAGTGCGATGAGACCGTGCAGAAGGAGGATGTGATCTGTTCAAAGGAGGAGCTTGACCGGTTGTTTACGGATTTTGAGATCTACGGTGGTGGCGGTACGGACTTTCGACCGGCGTTTGAACGGGTACAGGAACTGATTGAACAGGGGGCGTTTGAACGGCTGTGCGGTTTGTTATATTTTACGGACGGCAAAGGCATTTATCCGACTGGGAAGCCACCTTATAAAACGGCATTTTTGTTTCTGAATGATTACGAGGAAGAAAAGGTGCCGGTGTGGGCGATGCGCCTGAAGGTGGATGAAGGGCAGTGGCAGAGACATGCAGACAGAATGGAGAATAACGATGAACATTAAAGAAGCAAAAAATGAAATTAAACATACCGTACAGGCATATTTGAATAAGGATAATCTGGGGGATTATCGTATTCCGCCGCTTCGCCAGAGACCGATCCTTCTGATCGGACCGCCCGGAATCGGTAAAACGCAGATCATGGAGCAGATTGCCAGAGAGTGTAAGATCGCTCTGGTTTCCTATAATATTACTCATCATACCAGACAGAGTGCGGTTGGACTGCCGTTTATCCGGGAAACCTCGTATGGAGGAGAGACATATTCCGTCACCGAATACACGATGAGTGAGATCATTGCCAGCATATACCGCCGGATGGAGGAGACCGGGCTTGACGAGGGAATCCTTTTTGTCGATGAGATCAACTGTGTGTCTGAGACATTGGCGCCGACCATGCTGCAGTTTCTGCAAGGGAAAATGTTTGGTAATCAGAAGATCCCGGAAGGCTGGATCATTGTGGCAGCCGGAAACCCGCCTGAGTACAACAAATCGGTCAGAGAGTTTGATATGGTAACCCTGGACCGTGTCCGCAGAATTGATGTGGAGGCTGATTACGGTGTCTGGAAGGAATACGCCAGAGAGCGTAAGCTGCATGGAGCTCTGTTAAGTTATCTTGAACTTCGTCCCAACAATTTCTACCGCGTGGAGGCGGATGTTGACGGTTTGCAGTATGTGACGGCGAGAGGCTGGGAGGATTTAAGCCAGCTTATTTATGCGTACGAAGAACTTTCGATTCCGGTGACGGAGGAGGTCATTTATGAGTTCTTACATCACAGGGATGTTGCGGAGGATGTGGAGGCGTATCTGGCACTTTACCACAAATATCAGGATGATTACGGGATTCCGGAGATTCTTGCGGGAAATGTGCGGACAGAGGTTTATGCGAGACTGTTTCAGGCTGGCTTCGATGAGCGGCTCAGTGTGGTCGGTCTGCTTGCGGACGGACTGCGTGGTATCCTTGAGAAGGTCATCCTGCAAAAGAACAAAACCGATCAGTGGTATGACTATCTGAGACAGTATCAGCATACGCTGAAAGAGGGAACGGATAAAACGCCGGCAGAGGATTACCGGCAGATGCTGGAGACGATTGCAGAGGAGAATGCGCAGCTTGAAAAGACAGGGCTTGTCGACAGGAAGGAGCTTAGCAGGAGAGAGATACTCAGGCAGCAGATGGCAGAAAATGCACCGTCTGCGGCAGAACCCAGGGAAGCCTTTGCACAGGCAAAACAGGGCTTTGATAACTGCAGGAGCATTCTTGCCGCACAGGAGCAGGCAGGAGAGCAGGCAATGGAAGCAGCATTTGATTTTATGGAAAATGCCTTTGGAAACGGACAGGAGATGATACTGTTCGTCACGGAATTGACACTGATGTCCGAGGCAGTGCAGTTTCTGGCACAGCATCCGTGTGAACGTTATCTTCAGTATAATCAGGAGCTTTTGATCGGAACCAGAAGACGGGAACTTTTAGACGAATTAAATCAATAGATGTCTGGTCGTCTACTGGACGAAACAGGAAAGATATGTTATACTTTTGCAATATATGGGTCTTGTTTCCATAAGGAGAGAGGGGGACAAAATGACACGACAGGAGGAACGCATCCGTGCAAGACGGCGTCAGAGACGCAGACAGGCGAGAATGGTGCGCCGCGTTGTTTTTGGAGTATGTCTGTTTATCATCCTGATCCTGTGTATTTACGGACACCACAATCATAAGCGGGTACTGTCGCTGCAGAGTAAGATCGACCGGCTGGAACAGCAGCTTAAGAAAAGCAAGTCGGACAGCAATGATCTGAAGAAGCAGTTGGATGAGCTGCAGAAGGAGCTGGAGCAGAAGCAGCAGGAGCTCGATAAGAAGGAGGCAGCCCTTTATGATGATCCGAATAAGCCAAATGTCTATATGACCTTTGATGATGGACCAAGCTCCAATACCGATACGATATTAGATACACTGGCGGCGAACAACATCCGTGCCACCTTTTTCTGTATTGCGCAGAAGGGGGAGGCGAATGAGAAGCGGTATCAGAGGATCGTAAATGAAGGTCATACGATCGGTATGCATTCCTACACTCATGAGTATGGAACCGTTTATGCCAGTCTGGAATCCTTTGAGCAGGATGTGACGCAGATCAGTGATTATATTTTTCAGATGACAGGCGTCCGACCGAAATATTACCGTTTCCCGGGAGGAAGCAGTAACACGGTCAGCAAGGTGCCGATGAAGGAATGTATCCGGTATCTGAACCAGAGTGGTCTGACGTATTTTGACTGGAACGCACAGAATGATGATGCAACCGGTAAGTCCTACACTGCATCGCAGCTGGTGGAGCATGCCATGAAGAATGTCAAAACGGCGGGGGACAATGTGGTGCTTTTAATGCATGATGAGCAGACAAAGACTGCAACAGCCGAGGCATTGCCGACGCTGATCAAGAGGCTGAAAAATGCCGGTTATGATATATTGCCAATCACGGATAAGACACCTTTGGTACAGCATGTGTCAAAAGACTCCGTGAGCTGACAGCCGGGATCAATCAATAAGGAGGACATAACATGAGTGAATTTGAAGATGCAAATGTAGATAAGGATATACTCAGCCAGATCTTCGGTGACGATATTGCCGATGACAAGGACGATGAGAAGAAGGATGACAGTCTTTTCGCTGACAGCTCTGCCGGAGATAATGAAGACGAGGAGACGGCAGAAGCTGTTTCTGAGACAGAAGAGGAAGTATCAGCAGAGGATATCTTAAAGGATGCAACCGAGGAGGAAGAACCGGAGCCGGTTGAGGAAGAGCTTTCAGTTGAGGAGGTTCTGGAGACTGCCAGAGCGCAGAAGCCGGTTGAGGAGACAAAGGCACCGGTTAAGACTGCACAGATTGATGTTGATGACGATGATGTGACGGTGATCACTAAGGGAACCACAATCAACGGTGGCATTTCTTCCGAGGGCTCTTTAGAGGTGATGGGTACAATCACAGGAGATGTTGACTGTCTTGGCAGAGTTGCCGTATATGGCACGATCTCCGGTAATGTATCGGCATCCGATGTGCTGGTTCAG
This sequence comes from Jutongia sp., assembly GCF_057878315.1. Classification (NCBI taxonomy): domain Bacteria; kingdom Bacillati; phylum Bacillota; class Clostridia; order Lachnospirales; family Lachnospiraceae; genus Jutongia; species Jutongia sp. Next base: position 11,411 of record NZ_DBLXSO010000013.1, read on the forward strand.
ACAAAACGTCTGGAGGGTAATATCAAGAGTGACGGCAATGTCGAGGTGGCAGAGGGAACGATCATTCTGGGTGATATCGAGGCAACCTCAGCAACCGTAGCCGGAGCTGTTAAGGGTAACATTGATGTGAATGGTCCTGTTATTGTGGATTCCACAGCAGTTGTACAGGGAAGCATCAAGGCGAAATCAATTCAGGTCAACACAGGAGCTGTTGTCGATGGATACTGTTCATTAAACTATGCAGGTGTAAATCTGGAAGAGTTTTTTGAAGATAAATAAGATATGGGGATGGACAAAGATTATGGCAAAGTATAAGAGAGTATTATTAAAATTAAGCGGTGAGGCACTTGCCGGTTCGAATAAGACAGGCTTTGATGAGGAAACCTGCCTTGGCATTGCGAGACAGGTGAAGCAGTTGGTCGATCAGGGGATCCAGATCGGTGTTGTAACCGGAGGAGGTAACTTCTGGAGAGGTCGTACCAGCAAGAACATTGACCGTACAAAGGCAGATCAGATCGGTACACTCGCTACAGTCATGAACTGTATTTATGTATCAGAGATCTTCCGCTCTGTCGGTATTAAGACAGCGGTTCTGACACCATTTGCGTGCAGCTCCTTTACAGAGCTTTTCTCGAAGGATCTTGCCGTTCATTATATGGAGCAGGGGGTTGTAACCTTCTTTGCGGGAGGCACAGGACATCCGTACTTCTCCACAGATACGGCTCTTGTTCTCAGAGCAGTGGAGATGGAGGCAGACATCATTCTGTCCGGCAAGTCGATCGATGGTGTGTATGACTCTGATCCGGCAGTCAATCCGGATGCGAAGAAGTTCGATGAGATCGATATCAATGAGGTCATCAATCAGCGCCTTGGCGTGATCGACCTGGCAGCAGCCGTATTGTGTATGGAGAATCATATGCCGATGATGATCTTCGGACTCAACGAAGAAAACAGTATCGTAAATACCGTCCGGGGAACCACTCACGGAACCCTTGTGACAGCATAATTATAATGGAGGATTACAATGAGCGTGGAATTAAAACAGTATGAAGAGAAGATGAACAAGACACTCGACAGCCTTTCAGGAGAGTATACAACGATCCGTGCAGGACGTGCCAATCCGCATGTGTTGGACAAGATTACCGTTGATTATTACGGAACACAGTCTAATCTGCAGGCAGTCGCTAACATTTCCGTATCGGAGGCACGCACCCTGGTTATTCAGCCATGGGAGGCAAGCCTGATCAAGGAGATCGAGAAAGCGATCCTTACTTCTGATCTTGGTCTGACACCGAACAACGACGGTAAGGCGATCCGTCTGACATTCCCGGAGCTTACCGAGGAACGCCGTAAGGATCTGGTAAAGGATGTCCGTAAGAAGGGTGAGAATGCCAAGGTTGCGATCCGTAACATCCGCCGTGATGCTAACGACGCGATCAAGAAGGAACAGAAAGCCAATGAGATCTCTGAGGATGAGGAGAAGACATTGCAGGATGATATCCAGAAGATGACAGATACCTATATCAAGAAGGTTGACGGCATGGTAGAGGATAAATCAAAAGAGATCATGACAGTATAAGATACCGGCAGGGATAGGCATATGTCTGTCCCTGTGTTTCCTTATATGGACAGATTATGAAAGGAACAAATTATGGGTGAGAATACAAAAGCAGTGCCGCGGCATGTCGCAATTATTCTGGATGGCAATGGAAGATGGGCGAAGAAGCGTATGCTTCCGCGCAATGCCGGACATGCAGCCGGCAGCAAGAACGTAGAGAAGATCTGTGAGGCAGCATGGAACATGGGAATTGAGTATGTTACGATGTATGCCTTTTCAACGGAGAACTGGTCCAGACCACAGGAAGAAGTCGATGCGTTGATGAAGCTTCTTCACAGCTACTTAAAGGACTGCATTAAGACCAGCAAAAAGAACAACATGCAGGTACGCGTAATCGGCGATATCAGCCGTCTGGAGCCGGAGCTGCAGGATAAGATCCGAGAACTGGAGGAGGTTTCCGCACAGAATACGGGACTTCATTTTCAGGTGGCTCTTAATTACGGCGGCAGAGATGAGATCCGCAGAGCTGTCCAGAAAATGGTACAGGATGCTGAGGATGGCAATTTGAAAGCTTCTGAAGTGACAGAGGATAAGATTGCGGATTATCTTGATACAAAGGATATTCCGGATCCGGATCTGATGATCCGCACCAGTGGGGAGCAGAGACTGTCCAATTATCTTTTGTGGCAGTTAGCTTACGCGGAGTTTTACTTTACAGACACACTCTGGCCGGACTTCAATAAGAAAGAGCTGGAGAAGGCAGTGGAATTTTATCAGACAAGAGACAGACGTTTTGGCGGCGTCTGATCAAAGAATTGGAGATTACTATGTTTTGGACAAGATTAGCAAGTGGAATTGTTCTTGTAGCAGTGACGATTGCATTGATGGTGAATGGCGGATGGCCATTATTCTGGGTAGTGACAGCGATTTCGCTGATCGGACTGTTTGAACTGTACCGTGTGGCAGATCTTCACAAGACACCACCGGCAGTGATCGGTTATATATCAAGCGTGGTTCTTGATATCCTCATATTAGACGGTTATTATGAATATTTAATATTATGGCTGATCCTGACGCTGATGGTTATGATGGCATGTTATGTGATCGCATATCCAAAGTATCATACGGATCAGATGACATTGTTGTTTTTCGGTCTGGTTTATGTGACGATCATGATGTCGTTTATTTTCAAGGTGCGTTATCTGGAGGGAGGTATCCTTACGGTATGGCTGATCTTTGTGGCATCGTGGGGATCTGATACCTGTGCGTACTGTGCAGGCAAGTTATTCGGAAAGCATAAGCTTCCGTCAAAGCTCAGTCCGAACAAGACGATCGAGGGATGTCTTGGAGGCATTATCGGTGCAGCGTTGATCGGATTTTTGTTTGCGCTGGCGTTTTATCGTCAGGAGACCGAATACTGGTGGCAGTTTGCATTGATCGGTGGAGTGGGATCCGTGATCTCACAGATCGGAGATCTCACCGCATCTGCGATCAAGAGAAATTATAATATTAAGGATTATGGTAAGCTGATTCCGGGTCACGGTGGTATTCTGGATCGTTTTGACAGCATTATCTTTACGGCACCGCTGGTATATCTGCTGGCAATTCTTTTATAGTAACAGTGTGCCTGTGGCGAAAATCCTGCGGGCGGGGAAAGGAATGTAAATAGTTATGAGACATTTGGCGATTCTTGGGTCTACCGGTTCGATCGGGACACAGACGCTTGAGGTTGTAGATAATAATGAAGATATGAAGGTAGTCTCTTTAGCTGCCGGAAGTAATATTGATCTGGTAGAGCAGCAGATCCGCAAGTATCATCCGGAGGTTGTATGCATCTATCAGGAGGATAAGGCAAGAGAGCTTGCGCGCAGAGTAACAGATGAAACTGTTTCTGTGCTTTATGGAATGGACGGACTGATCGCGTGTGCTACTGCAGCTTCGGCGGACGTGGTTGTTGCGGCTGTTGTCGGCATGATCGGAATCCGTCCGGTCATCGAGGCAATCCGCTGCGGCAAGGATATTGCGTTTGCCAATAAGGAGACGTTAGTGACGGCGGGTCATATCATTATGCCGATGATACGGAAGTATCAGGTGCTTCTGACACCGGTGGACAGTGAGCATGCAGCGATATTCCAGTGCCTGAACGGGGAACATCATGGTGAGATCGCAAAGATCCTGCTGACCGCCTCCGGTGGACCGTTCCGTGGCAGGAAGAAGGAGGAACTTGCCGGTGTAACGGTCGAGGATGCACTGAGACATCCGAACTGGACTATGGGGAGAAAGATAACGATTGATTCCTCTACAATGGTCAATAAAGGACTTGAGGTTATGGAGGCACGCTGGCTGTTTGATGTGGATTATGACCATATACAGGTAGTGATCCAGCCACAGAGTGTGATCCATTCGATGGTAGAGTTCGTGGATGGAGCTGTTATGGCACAGCTTGGCACGCCGGATATGAAGCTGCCGATCCAGTATGCGTTGACATATCCGCAGAGAAGAAATCTGCCGGGAGAGCGTCTTGATTTTTCGAAGCTGACCGATATCACCTTTGAAAAACCGGATCCGGATACATTTCATGGTCTTTCGCTTGCTTATCAGGCGGGACGCGAGGGAGGCAGCATGCCGACTGTCTTTAACGCAGCCAATGAGAAGGCTGTGGCAATGTTTTTGAACCGTGAGATCGGATATCTGGACATTCCGCGGATCATCGAGGAGGCGATGATGGATCATTGTAAGATCGCAGATCCATCGCTGGAGGAGATCCTTGCGGTCGAAGCCGAAGTATATGCAAAAATAGAGAAGAGATAAGAAAGGCTGGTTGTTGGAATGAATATAGTTGCGGCATTATTGATATTTACCGTTATCGTAGTGATCCATGAGTTTGGGCATTTTCTGCTGGCAAAGAAAAACGGAATTGAGGTTACCGAGTTTTCCGTGGGAATGGGACCGAGACTCATTACGTTGTGCAAGACGAATAACGGCATGGTGTGCAAGCTCTTTTGCAGTCAGAAGCTGTTTGAGGAGAGAGAGGACTGGCAGCATATTACGAAGTATTCCTGGAAGCTGTTTCCAATCGGTGGCTCCTGTGCCATGGTTGGTGAGGACATGGAGGATGATTCCGAGAACTCCTTTAACAGCAAGGGTGTCTGGGCGAGATTTTCCGTTATCTTTGCGGGACCGTTCTTTAACTTTGTGCTGGCGTTTGTATTCTCGATCATTATCCTTGGCAATGCCGGAATCGATATGCCGGAGGTTGTGCAGGTTTCAGCAGGACAGCCGGGAGCTGCAGCCGGTATCAAGGAGGGCGATATGGTCAAGAGCATCGATGGACACAAGATCTCCATCGGGCGTGAGATCACCACATATCTGCAGCTTCATCCGTTAAGCGGTGATACCGTTGCGGTAAAGGTGGAGCGTGACGGTAAGGAGCAGACGATCAATATTGATCCGGATTATAAGACTTATCTTTTTGGCTTCGGCTATTCTTCCGATGAAAAGGTTAAACCGACGGTTTCCGATGTGACCGATAAGGGTGCCTTCCAGAAGGCAGGGATCAAGGCAAATGATGTGATCCTGTCTGTCAACGGTACCAGGGTTTCCAACTGTGAAGAACTGACCAAGGCAATGGAAACTGCCAAGACCGGCAAAGAGGTTACCTTTGAGGTTGACCGAAAGGGGAAGGAAATGACCTTCAAGGTGACACCAACGCCATATGAGGGCAAGACGCTTGGCTTTGTTGCCGGAAAAGACGAGATGAAGGGACCGGGAGCGGTTCTTAAATACAGCGTGATCGAGGTGAAATACTGGATCGAGACAACGGTTGCCAGCCTTGGTCAGCTGGTACGAGGTAAGGTATCCCGCAACGACGTATCCGGTGTCGTAGGTATTGTCGATGCCGTGGGTGGCGTGATCGACCAGAGTGTGGAGTACGGTGTGAAGGCAGTTATCATTAATATGCTTTACATGTCAGTGCTTTTAAGTGCCAACCTTGGTGTTATGAACCTGTTGCCATTGCCGGCATTAGATGGTGGAAGACTTGTATTTATTCTGATCGAGGCAGTGCGCGGCAAGCCGATAGACCGTGAGAAGGAAGGCTTCGTACATGTGATCGGTTTCTTCCTGCTGATGATACTGATGGTTCTGATCATGTTTAACGATATATGGAAGATAATTCACTAATCAGGGAGGGTGTGTGAAATGTACAGAGATCATACAAAAGTAGTTCATATTGGAGACTGTGCCATCGGAGGAGGAAATCCGGTGGCGATCCAGTCCATGACCAATACTAAGACAGAGGATGTCGCAGCAACCGTAGCCCAGATTCATACCTTGGAGGATCTGGGCTGTGATATCATCCGGTGCGCCGTGCCGACGATGCAGGCGGCTGAAGCGCTGGAGCAGATCAAAAAGCAGATTCATATTCCGCTGGTTGCAGATATTCATTTTGATTACCGTCTGGCGATCGCAGCCATGGAGCACGGTGCTGATAAGATCCGCATCAATCCGGGCAATATCGGTGATAATGACCGGGTGCGTGCGGTTGTGGATGTGGCAAAGGAGCGTAACATTCCAATTCGTGTCGGTGTCAACAGCGGTTCGCTGGAGAAGGAGTATATTGAGGAATACGGTGGTGTGACCGCGGAGGGCATTGTACGAAGTGCTCTTGGAAAGGTGAAGCTGATCGAGGATATGGGGTATGATAATCTGGTGATCAGCATTAAGTCATCGGATGTGCTGATGTGCATCAAGGCACATGAACTGATCGCACAGAAGACGAATTATCCGCTGCATGTGGGGATTACAGAGTCCGGAACGGTCATGTCCGGCAATATCAAGTCGGCGATCGGACTGGGCAATATCCTGTATCAGGGAATCGGTGATACGATCCGCGTTTCCCTGACCGGAGATCCGAGTGAGGAGATCCGGTCTGCAAGACTGATCCTTCGCACGCTTGGGCTCAGAAAGGGCGGTGTGACCGTGGTATCCTGCCCGACCTGCGGCAGAACACAGATCGATCTGATCGGACTTGCCGGTAAGGTAGAGGATATGGTGCGTGACATGGATCTGGATGTTAAGGTTGCCGTGATGGGATGTGTTGTCAACGGACCGGGAGAGGCAAGAGAAGCAGATATCGGTATTGCCGGAGGTAAGGGTGAAGGTCTTCTGATCAAGAAGGGGGAGGTCATCAAAAAACTGCCGGAGGATCAGCTTCTGAATGCACTTCAGGATGAGTTAATGAAAATGCAGAAGTAAAGAAGTATGAGGTGATAAGGAATGGAACAGACATTATTGGATACATTTGAAGGGCTCAAGATGACGGATCGTCAGAAGAACCTTTTTGCGGATGTGGTAGTGGACCGTGTCCGGCTGTTCCGTGGCAAGAAGATGATGTGTGTGGAGCTGAAAAGCAGCCACATCATTCCTTATCGGGAGATCCGCCTGATCCGTCACAATCTTGAAGCGGTGATGGGACCGGTGGGCTTTGATGTAAAGGTGGACGATCATTATAATCTGTCAGAGCAGTATCGTCCGGAGGACTTCTGGAAGGAATATCAGGACAGTGTGCTGGATATTCTGAAGGAGGATAATATTCTTGATTTCAATATCCTGTATCGTGGTCAGATCCGGATGGAGGGATCTGTATTGTCGGTAAGCTGTGAGGATGACTCTATGTACCGGGCAAGACAGGACAAGCTGATCCACAAGCTGCAGGATATTTTTGCCCGTAAAGCAGGCTTTGATATTGATGTGGTCGTAGAGTATACGGAGCCGCCATCTTTAGAGGCACCATCCAAAGAGTACGAATATGTGCGTCTGGAGAACCGTCCGGCATCGGCGAAAGCACAGGCTTCAGGGAATGCACCGGAGCATAATGCAGAGGTTCCATGGGATGCTCCGGAGGGAAAGAAAGCTTCTGAAGCCGGAGCAAATCATGCGGATGAAGAGGCCGCTGCGGCTGCTGCGGCAGCAAGTGCGGCTATGCAGTCCGGCATGAACAGCGCACCAAAGGCACAGGCAGACAGTGGTGCCAAGAGCGGTGGAAACAGCAGTAATGCAGGCGGTTACGGAAACGGTGGCTATGGCGGCAGATCCGGCGGCTGGAAAAAGAAAGGCTTTTCCAGAGGCAATATTGATGAAGAATGCTTCTATGGCCGTAACTGTGAAGGAGATCATGTACAGATCACGGATATCCAGGATGAGATGGATGAGGTCGTGATCGAGGGTATGATCACCGGTGTGGAGGAGAAGGAGCTTCGCAGCGGCAAGATTCTTTTGATGTTTAATATCACTGACTTCACCGATACGATCTCTGTCAAGATCTTTATGCAGCCGGAGCAGTATGCGGAGATTGAGGACAGCGGCAAGATTAAAAAGAATGAATTTGTTATTGTGAAGGGAATGCCGCTTCGCGATAAGTTCAGCCATGAGATCAGCATCGGCTCCGTGCGCGGTATCAAGCCGGGTCATGATACGAGAGTATACCGTATGGATAATTATGAGGGCAGGAAGCGTGTAGAGCTTCATGCGCATACGCAGATGAGTGAGATGGACTCTGTTATGGACATTAAGGCATATGTCAAGACGGCACTCAAATGGGGACATAAGGCAATCGCGATCACCGATCACGGTGTGGTTCAGTCCTTCCCGGATGCAGATCATGCCTTAAAGCCGGATGATGATCTGAAGGTGATCTATGGTGTGGAGGCATATCTGGTCGATGACCTGATCGAGACAGTATCCAATGACAGAGGACAAAGCCTCAGTGATCCTTTCGTTGTATTCGATCTGGAGACAACCGGTATCGGGGCAAAGAATAATGAGATCATCGAGATCGGTGCCGTGAAGGTTGTCGATCAGACGATCGTGGACCGCTACAGCGTTTTTGTTGATCCGCAGCGACCGATTCCTTATAAGATCGAGCAGCTGACCGGCATCAATGACAGCATGGTCAAGGGGGCAAAACTGATCACAGAGATTTTGCCGGAGTTTCTTGCATTTTGTGAGGGCTGTGTCATGGTGGCACACAATGCCTCCTTTGATATGGGATTTATTCATCAGAAGGCGAAGGATCAGGGGCTTCAGACGGACTTTACGGTTGTCGATACCGTTTCCATGTCAAGAGCACTGCTGCCGCACCTTGGCAAGCACACCCTTGATCATGTCGCAAAGGAGCTTGGTGTGTCACTGGAAAACCACCACAGGGCAGTCGAGGACGCGGAGGCAACGGCAGAGATATTCCTGCGCCTCTGCAAGCGTCTGGAGGAGAAGCAGATCACGACGCTGACTCAGTTAAATGAGTTTGGCAGACCGACCGAGGAGGTCATCCGTAAGCTGCCATCGTATCATGCGATCATTCTTGCCAAAAATGAGATCGGCAGAGTGAACCTGTACCGTCTTGTGTCAGAGTCACATCTGAAGTATTTCAACCGGCGTCCAAAGCTTCCGAAGAGCCTGTATTTGAAGTATAAGGAAGGACTTATCATGGGCTCTGCCTGTGAGGCGGGAGAGCTGTACCGTGGTATTCTCGAGGGAAAGACCGACGAAGAGATCGACCGTCTGGTGCGCTTCTATGATTATCTGGAGATCCAGCCGCTTGGCAATGATGAGTTTATGCTGCGCGATAACGACAAATATCCACAGATCCAGGATGAGAATGATCTGATGGAGATCAACCGCCGTATTGTTGCTCTGGGAGAGGAGTATCATAAGCCGGTTGTTGCAACCTGTGATGTCCATTTTCTGAATCCGGAGGATGAGGTATACCGCCGCATCATTATGGCAGGAAAGGGCTTTTCCGATGCGGATCAGCAGGCCCCGCTCTTTTACCGCACAACGGAGGAGATGTTGTCTGAATTTCAGTATCTTGGCGCAGCAAAGGCAGAGGAGGTTGTGATCACCAACACAAATCTGATCGCAGACATGATCGATTATATTCATCCGTGCAGTCCGAGAAAATGTCCGCCGGAGATCGAAAATTCCGATCAGGATCTGCGTGATATCTGTTACAATAAGGCACATTCCATGTATGGAGAGGATCTGCCGGAGATCGTAACAGAGCGTCTGGAAAGAGAGCTTAATTCCATTATCAGCAATGGATACGCCGTTATGTATATTATTGCGCAGAAGCTTGTGTGGAAGTCGGTGGAGGACGGATATCTGGTAGGTTCCCGAGGCTCCGTTGGATCCTCCTTTGTTGCGACCATGGCGGGAATCAGTGAGATCAACCCGCTGCCGGCACATTATTACTGCGGCAAATGTCATTATTATGATTTTGATTCCGAGGAGGTGCGGGCATATGCCGGTTCTTCCGCCTGTGATATGCCGGATAAGAAATGTCCGGTCTGCGGGGAGATGCTGATCAAGGATGGACACGACATTCCGTTTGAGACCTTCCTTGGATTTAAAGGCAATAAGGAGCCGGATATCGATCTGAACTTCTCCAGTGAGTATCAGAGTAACGCACATGATTATACCGAGGTTATTTTCGGTGCCGGTCAGACCTTCCGTGCCGGAACCGTCGGAACGATGGCGGAGAAGACTGCATTTGGCTATGTCAAGAAGTATTACGAGGAGCACGGAGAGTCAAAGAGAACAGCGGAGATCGAGCGTATCGCCAGCGGCTGTGTCGGTGTCAGACGTTCGACCGGACAGCATCCGGGTGGAATCGTTGTTCTGCCGGTAGGAGAGGAGATTTACACCTTCACGCCGGTGCAGCATCCTGCCAATGATATGAAGACAAGAACCATCACGACCCATTTCGATTATCATAAGATTGATTCGAACCTTTTGAAACTTGATATTCTGGGACATCAGGATCCGACAATGATCCGAATGCTGGAGGATCTGACCGATGTGGATGCGGCAGCGATCCGTATGGATGATCAGGATGTGCTGTCACTGTTTGAGTCACCGCGGGCTCTCGGCATTACGCCGGAGGACATTGGAGGCTGTAAGCTGGGAAGTCTCGGACTTCCGGAGCTTGGCACCCATTTCGTAATGAACATGCTTGAGCAGACGAAGCCGAAGAGCTTCTCTGATCTGGTGCGTATTTCCGGTCTGTCGCATGGAACGAATGTATGGCAGGATAATGCGGAATATTTCATTTCGCAGGGCTATTGTACACTGTCTACGGCAATCTGTACCCGTGATGATATTATGACATATCTGATCCGTATGGGTGTCGAGAATGAGCGTTCCTTCAAGATCATGGAGAGCGTGCGTAAGGGAAAGGGTCTCGACGACAGTATGATTGCCGATATGAAGGCGTGCGATGTGCCGGACTGGTATATTGAATCCTGTCAGCGTATTAAGTACATGTTCCCGAAGGCACATGCGGCTGCGTATATTATGATGGCGATGCGCGTGGCGTGGTTTAAGGTACACCGCCCGCTTGCCTATTATGCGGCATATTTCAGTATCCGCGCGACCGCCTTTAACTATGAGTTAATGTGTCTTGGTAAGGAGCGGCTGGAATACTACATGGCTGATTACAACAAACGGTCTGACAGCCTGACCGATAAAGAAAAGTCCACCTTGGAAGATATGAAGATCGTGCAGGAGATGTATGCGAGAGGCTTTCAGTTTGTCAAGATCGATCTCTATCAGTCAAAGGCAACCCGTTTTCAGATCATCGATAATAAGCTTATGCCGTCCTTCTCCTCCATCGACGGTCTTGGCACCGTGGCGGCGGAGATGATCGAAGCAGAAGCGCAGAAAGGAAAATTCCTCTCCAGGGAGGACTTCAAAAACCGCTGCAAAGTCAGTGCAACCACGGTCGATGCCATGGCAGAGCTTGGTCTGCTCGGCGATATGCCACACACCAATCAGATGTCACTCCTCGACTTCATGTAGTAAAGAAATTATGTACGGGAGTCAATAAAAAAAGAGCGGATGCAAGCTTGCTTGTAAATCCGTTCTTTTTTATTGGCTCAGCCGTATAGGCTGGGGCTTCCAACAACCTCAGACGAAAGTCCGCGGATTGTGCGGCGGTCTGTGGTCTGTTGGGAGTCCCCCGTACATAGTGTCCCATGTTTCTATAATAAATTATTCTTCGCTTTCCGCCGTCATCGGTTCAAATGTGCGGCGGGCATTCTGTTCCTTCTTCCTCTGGCTTGCATTTTTCATGGCTTCCTGACGGAAATAATCCTGCGCACAGAGCTTTTTCTTGCCGCGCAGATCCTGCTTGCGGTAGGTGCCGTCCGGCTGCATGATATGTGCTTTCAATGTATCCTGAAGCTGGATAGTAAGGATATGGATCACCTCAGCCTTCAGTGTCTCGTCCTCCACAGGGAACAAGATCTCCACACGCTTATCCAGATTTCGAGGCATCCAGTCGGCACTTCCCATATAGACCTCCTCATGTCCGTTATTATGGAAATAGAAGATACGGCTGTGCTCCAGAAAATCACCGACGATCGAGCGGACATGGATATTCTCGCTGACACCAGGGATTCCGGTCTTTAAACAGCAGATACCGCGGACAACCAGATCAATCTGAACACCGGCGGCGGAAGCCTCATAGAGAGAAGCGATGATCTTTGCATCACACAGGGAGTTCATTTTCGCTTTGATAAATGCCTTCTTACCGGCTTTGGCAAACTCTGTCTCACGTTCGATCATCTCTGTGAAGCGGTCGCGCAGCCACAGCGGTGCAACGGCAAGCTTGTTCCAGACAGCAGGCTCAGAGTAACCGGAGAGCATGTTAAAGACAGCCGTTGCATCCTCGCCGATCGCCTTGTTGCAGGTGAGAAGACCCATATCGGTATAAAGCTTTGCAGTACTATCGTTATAGTTTCCGGTTCCGAGATGAACATAACGGCGGATACCGTCCTCCTCGCGTCGTACAACAAGTGTGATCTTGCTGTGTGTCTTTAAGCCGACAAGACCATAGATAACATGGCAGCCTGCCTGCTCCAGCTTTCTCGCCCAGATAATATTATTTTCCTCATCGAAACGTGCCTTCAACTCGACAAGAACCGTAACCTGCTTGCCGTTCTCGGCAGCTGCAGCAAGCGAAGCGATGATCGGAGAGTGGCTGCTGACACGGTACAGTGTCTGTTTGATCGCCAGTACATCCGGATCCTTCGCAGCTTCCCGGACGAAATTGACTACCGGATCAAAGCTCTCATATGGGTGATGCAAAAGCACATCGTGATTGCGGATCTGAGTGAAAAGGTTCTCCTCATTGTTCAGCCATTTTGGCTGCTGTGGTGTGTATTTCGGTACTTTAAGCTCATCGTAGCCCTCCATGCCGGAAAGCTTCATCAGGAAGGTAAGGTCGAGTGGTCCGTTGATATGGAAGATATCGTCTTCCTTAATATGGAGCTCCTTTTTGAGAACCTTTAACAGCTTTTTGTCCATGCCTTCCTCAACCTGCAGACGGATCGCCTCGCCCCACTGGCGGCGCTTGATCTGTTTCTCAATCTCCATTAAGAGATCGGCAGCCTCATCCTCCTCGATCGTCAGATCGGCATTTCTCATGACACGGTATGGAAATGCGCACAATACCTCGTAATTCATAAAAAGGCGGTGGATATTGCGCTCAATGATCTGTTCCAGCATGATATAAGTGCGGTCAAAGCCCTCCTCGGATGGGATCTCAACCACGCGTGGCAGACCGGAAGGAACCTGAACCGTCGCAAAATCCGTATCGGCAGTGCCGTCCTTTTTGGAGTTGTTGTGGGTGATGTAAAGCTCCCGGAAATGACCGTTTCCGGAGTGATCGCTATCTGTTGTTTTCATTTTAAGGATCGCACCGATATTTAAGGAACGGTTGCGGATCAGAGGGAAAGGTCTTGAAGAATCCACTGCCATCGGCGTCAGCACCGGATAAACCTCGGATTTAAAATAATCATCCACGAATTTTGCCTGCTTGCGGCTCAGATCCTCATGATGGGAGAGGATGGTAATGCCCTCTTTTTTGAGGGCTGGGATCAGACTGTTATTGTAGGTACGATACTGATCCCTCATAAATTCATGCGTAACCTTGCTGATCTCCTCTAACTGTTTGGAAGGAGTCATACCGGCAATGTCCTTTTTGTCGTACTCGGCGTGTACCATATCTTTTAAGGATGCCACACGCACCATATAAAATTCATCCAGATTGGATGCGGTAATGCTCAAGAATTTCAAACGGTCCAGAAGAGGAATCGTCTTATCCTGCGCCTCTCCCAGAATACGATAATCAAAGGAGAGCCAGCTTAATTCTCTATTGTAGAAATATTGTGGTTTTAAATAAATCGATTTATTCATGGTTGCCTCCGTTCTTTGCTTTGGTGGAATCCGTATGCTTCGGTGTCATTGTCTTTTTCTGCTTGAGGATCGGCTGGATACCGAATACCTCCTCGAAAAAGTCGGAGTGATTCAGGAAAATTCCCTGTTCCAGTGTGATGTCATATAAGGTCGAGCCGGTAATCGTTAGTGTCTGGCGGCGAAGGGACGTTGTGATCGCTGTAAACTTCTGCTTGTGGCTCCGATCCATGGCATCTGCAAGACGCAGGATCGCGTTGAGCTTCGCAATACGCACATAATCCTCCTTATCAAAGCCATCCTGCAGCTCGCTGTATTCCGGAAAATAATCCCGCAGATACCGGACAGCCGTGGCAACGATCATACGCTCCTTGTGGGAAATGCCGATCAGCTCGGTCGACATAATGATCTTGTAGGAGTTTTCGCCGACCTCGTTCAGATTGATAAAGCTGCCGCAGTTGTGCAGGATGACAGCAATCTGCAGAAGCAGACGGTCATGCTTTGTCATGTTCTGCTGGCGCTTGACTGCATCGAAAATCTTCAGTGCCGCATTTTCCACATATTCGCAGTGATTCCGGCTGTAATCATAGCGTGCTGCCGTGCTTCGTGCCGTATGAATGATATCCTCCAGAAAGCTGTGTGCCGGAGTGATACGTTCCTTACGCTCCGCAAAGTCGGCAGCCATGCCTTCACAGAGAGTGATACCGGACAGCCACATCTGCTCCGCACCGGTCTCCTCAAAAATATTATGATAGATCATTGCTGTCGGAAGAAGGAGAGATGCCTGATCGACAGAGGTATTTAATTCCTTTGCCAGATCCTCCGGGTGCTGGGACGAGATCGCTTCGTAAAATTCATCATATTCCTGACGGCTGACAGAATCTTTCTTCTTGCCCTTGCTGTCTGTCGGCTGCAGGTGTCCGAAATTATGGACAGTGAGATATTTCACAAAGGTTCTGAGCTGATTGCCGACCGCAATGATATTCTTGATCTTGTGATCCTTCAGATACAGCTCGGAAAATGTATGAAGATCATTGGAAATATATTCGTACACCAGATTCTGATAGTTGTCGGTGTGCTTCTGCATATCCTGTAAAAACTCCTGAATACGAAGGGAGCCAAGCAGGATATTCTGTGTGCAGATCAGATTATTCTTGTCAAAGAGGGAAAGCTGCATACTGCCGCCGCCGACATCGACCAAAAGAGTACCCTTCTGGATCAGACGATGAAAGGAATTCTCCTTAAAGGCGATGGATTTGTAGCAAAGATAACGCTGCTCGGAGTTGCTTAGGATCTTGATCCGAAAGCCCGTGCGCTGCCGCACCTGATCCAGCACGATCAGATTGTTGTCTGCCTCACGAAGGGCACTGGTGCTGGCGATCATGTAATCGGAGATGCCGTATTCTTTCATCTTCTCCTTAAAGCCGTTTAATATGGTACAAAGCTTATCAATGGAATGATAGCTGATATGTTTCGTTGAGTAGGTTTCATATCCAAGACGGGCGGTATGATGGACATAGTCCAGTTCGCGGATCCCGAACTTTTTGGATACTTCATAGATACGCAGGGATGTCTCGTGGGAACCCACGTCGATCGCTGCAAAGGTAGTGACTGCCATATCTGAAATCCTCCTTGCCGGTCGTAATGTAATAATGATGGAATTGTCCCTGAAAAGCAGATTCGGGGTAAAATGCCACCTGTTATTATTGTACGTTATTTTCGGGAAAATAACTAGCGTTTTTGGCGGATAATTCGACATTTTACAGTACCTTCAAAAGAATTTACCCAATGTTTACAAAAGGCTGGATTTTTTGAGACAGAAATAGTATTATCTATAGATATACGATGGTGGAAAGGAAGTACAGATATGAAGACAGCAGATTTTGATTATGACCTCCCTCAGGAGCTGATCGCGCAGGATCCACTGGAGCAGAGAGATTCCTCCAGACTTCTGATCCTCGATAAGGAGACCGGGGAGAGGACACACAAGATCTTTCATGATATTATCGATTATCTTCACGAGGGAGACTGCCTTGTGATCAACAATACTAAGGTCATCCCGGCTCGTCTGATCGGAGAGCGTGAGGGGACCGGCGGCAAGGTCGAGGTTCTGCTTTTGAAGCGCAGATCGGACAACGTCTGGGAGACACTGGTAAAGCCCGGTAAGAAGGCAAGACCGGGGATGCGTTTATCCTTCGGCGGCGGACTTTTGCACGCCGAGGTGCAGGAGGTTGTGGACGAGGGCAACCGCCTGATCCGGTTTGAGTATGAGGGCATTTTTGAGGAAATCCTCGATCAGCTCGGACAGATGCCGCTGCCTCCGTATATCACGCATCAGCTCAAGGATAAGAACCGTTATCAGACGGTATATGCCAAGTATGAGGGATCGGCGGCAGCACCGACGGCAGGACTTCATTTTACGGAGGAGCTGCTGGAGCAGATTCAGGCGAAGGGGGTTAAGATTGCCAGAGTCACGCTTCATGTGGGACTTGGAACTTTCCGTCCGGTCAAGGTGGAGGATGTGACAGAGCATCATATGCACACGGAGTTTTATCATGTGTCTGAGGAAGCGGCGGACATCATTAATGAGACGAAGAAGCAGGGTGGCAGAGTGATCTGTGTCGGCACGACAAGCTGCCGTACGATTGAGTCAGCTGCGGATGATCAGGGAATCGTGCATGCCACAGAGGGGGATACGGATATTTTCATTTATCCGGGATATCAGTTTAAGGTATTGGACTGTCTGATCACGAACTTTCATCTGCCGGAGTCAACGCTTCTGATGCTGGTTTCCGCACTGGCAGGCAAGGAAAATATAATGGCAGCTTACAGGGAAGCCGTAGAGATGAGATATCGCTTCTTTTCCTTTGGAGATGCCATGTTCATAAAGTAATGATACAGAAAGGATATGGTGAGTATATGGACAAGCATTATGATGGCGAGCAGCCAAGACTGCGCAAAACATTGTTATTCATTTACAATCCCATGGCAGGTAAGGAGCAGATCAGGAATAAGCTGGCAGATATCATCCAGGTGTTCTGTGAGGCAGATTTCATTGTGACACTGATGGCAACAAACCGGCAGAATGATGCGAAAAACGCAGTGATCGAGTACGGTTCCAGATATGATTATGTTGTCTGTTCCGGGGGAGACGGCACAATGAATGAGGTGGCAAATGGCATGATGCGTCTTCATGAGAAGCCGATCTGCGGTTATATTCCGGCAGGCACGGTCAATGATTTTGCCTCCAGCTTAAGGATACCGAAGATCATGCGTCATGCGGCAGAGCTGGTGACACAGGGAAAGGTATTCCGCTGTGATCTGGGTTCCTTTAATGACAAGTTTTTCACTTATGTGGCAGGCTTTGGCGCATTTACAGAGGTGTCCTACACAACGCCGCAGGAATGGAAGAACATGCTTGGAAAAACCGCTTATTTCATAGAGGGACTGAAGCATCTGGCAGAGATCAAGCCACATCATATGCGGATCACTTACGATGACGGTGTGGTGGAGGATGATTTTGTGCTGGGACTTGTCAGTAATTCCGTGTCCGTGGCAGGATACAAGGCATATCAGAAGGAAGACATCAAGATGGATGACGGTCTGTTTGAGGTGCTTTTCATCCGCGATCTGAAAAATGCACTGGAGCTGCAGGAGGTGCTCAATGCCCTTCTTACCAAGCATCTGGATGCGACAAAGATGTTTCGATGCAGCAGCCGGCATCTTCACATTGTCAGTGATGATGAGGTACAGTGGACGCTTGACGGCGAGGATGGCGGAAGCTGGGATGAGGTAGATCTGTTTAATCACCAGCAGGTACTTCCGATCATCTGCGGAGATGAGGCACTGGAGGATATTTCTTCCCAGATGGGAGAGGAACCGGTATAACAGCGTGTAAATTGGATATGAGATCGACATAAGATAACCCGGAGGAAGCTCCGGGTTAATTTATATATTATGATATCAGGAATTATCCGGCTAGGACAGCTCCGCAATCCGGGAGACACCGACATAGATATCGCTGATGCGGTACCAGGTCGGATAGTCGACAACACCGGTCTGTGGCAGATGAAAGACCTTCTGGAAGGCTTTTACGGCATTGGCGGTATCCTCGCCGTAAACACCGTCCGCAGCGATCTTCGGGATCAGCGGATAGCCTTTGGAAATGGTGTTTAACTGATTCTGGAGCTGGCGCACCTTCTCACCGGTTGAGCCGATCGTCAGATCGTAGCCCGGCCATGAGGCAGGAATTCCGGAAATTTCCTCGGACGAATTGATAAAGACCGAATCTCCATAGAAGCGCCGCAGGATCTCGATCGCCGAATAACCCTGATCTCCCAGTGTTTTGGATTCCCACTGGCGCATCCAGCGCGGACAGGAAACGCGTTTTCCGTCGCAATATTGCGTGAAAAGAGGTTGCGTAATATTTGGTCTCGATATATAATTGGAAAATATCGTATCAACAGCCTGAGAGATGCTTTCAAAGATATTGCGGCCGGGTATAAACTTCTGGTCATAGGCGGTTGAGCTGGTGATCGTGAAATCGTATCCACGATTGCGGTACCATTCCGTATAAACACGGTTTAATGTTATGGACTGTATTGCCAGAATATTGGCAAGCAGCGTTGCTTCCGGCCAGGTGGCATAGATTTCGCTGGATGCAACATTTTTGATGTAATCCTTATATTTTACATAATAGTTCTGCGCTCCGGAGTCGCTTGGCGGACCGTCATGCACGATTACATATTCGGGGGATGGAGTGCGATAGAGAACGGGGGAATATTATGAAGGAACAATCATCCCGCAGGGAATTAAAATGGTCGAGACTTGACAATACGGCAAATCTGTTTCCGGTGATCGCAACGGAGCGGATGACCAATGTCTATCGTCTGTCTCTGACCTTGGAGGAGAAAGTTGATCCGGTGATTTTACAGCAGGCACTGGACAAGATCCTGCCTCTGTTTGATCTGATGAATGTCCGGCTTCGAACCGGGGCATTCTGGTATTATTTTGAGACGAACCGCAAGCCGGCGCCGCGCGTGGAAAAGGAAACTGAGTATCCCTGCCGCAAGATGGAGCCGCAGTTAAATAACCAGTATCTGTTCCGTGTCAGCTACTATAAAAGACGTATCAATCTTGAGGTGTTTCATGTGCTGGCAGATGGCATGGGCGGCGTGACATTTTTGAAGGAATTAGCCTGTCAGTATCTGCGTCTGGCGCATCCGGAGCTTTGCAGCCGGGTTGGCGATCATTTGTCGGAGCAGACATCGCTTAACACGGAGGACAGTTATCTGAAGAACTTCCGGAAAGGGCAGCCAAAGGGTTACAAGTCCAAGCCGGCATTTCATATGAATGGTGAGAAGCTTAAGGACGGAGCGTTTGGGGTGATCCAGGGATATCTTCCTCTTGATCAGGTCAAAAGAGCAGCCCATGAGCGCAGTGTGAGTATCAACGAGTATCTCGCAGGCGTGTATGCCTACAGTATCTACAGGGAATGCCTTCACGGCGCGGTGTCAGACAAGCCGCTGGTGCTGTGTGTTCCGGTAAATCTAAGACCGTATTTTGAATCGATCACGACGAGAAACTTTTTCGGAATGGTTGGTGCAGCCTTCGAGCCGGATCATGAGGACTATTCGAGAGATGAGATCGAGCATATAATTGTGGAGTCATTGCGGGCGCAGATCAACAAGGAGAATCTGGAAAAGCTGTTTTCATATAATGTGTCCAATCAGAAGAATCTCATGCTGCGTGCCGTACCACTTATTCTGAAAAAAATCGTGATGCAGTGGGTTTATCAGGTCAGCGCCAGAGCAACGACAACGACACTGACCAATCTGGGCGTGCTGAAGGTGGATGAGGAATATCAGCCGTATATCCGGCATTTCTCGGCGATCCTGTCCGTTTCGCAGGGACAGAATACAAAGATGACGATCTGCTCTTACGGGGGAGAGATGGTCATTACTTTCAGTTCAATTTTAAAAGACGTCTCTGTACAGAAACGGTTTTTCCGGACATTGGCAGAGGATGGCATACAGCCTGCAGTAGAGAGCAATCTGTAAGAAAAGGGGTGAGACTGTGAAGTGTTGTAAACGATGTGGCATTGAAGTTCTGGGGAATCGGGAGGTGTGCCCTCTGTGTAACAGTGTTCTTCATCGGGAAGAGCCTGAGAACAGGGAGCGTGATACAGAGGAGGACAGCTTTCCGGATATTGCGGCAAAGCACAGAGTGCGCCGTCAGATTTTCTGGATCGCCACATATGTCTGTGTCATTCTGGAAGCATTGTTTTTGTTCCTGAACCGGCTCTTTTCACCGGGCGTGCGCTGGTCTTTGATCACCGGAGTGGCAGCCGCATATATTTTATCAAGTCTGTGGCAGATGTTAAGCCGCCGCAAGGGACATATTGTAAAGATTTATTTTCAGGCTGCTGCTGTATTTGTTCTGCTGGCGGGTATTGATTATTCTCTGGGCTTTCAGGGCTGGTCGATCAGATACGGACTCCCCTGCGTGCTGCTTGCGCTTGCTGTGATCATTCTGGTCTGCATGATCGTGAATTTCGCCAACTGGCAGAATTATCTGACGATGCAGATATTTATGGTGCTTTTCAGTCTTGGATATCTGATCTATTCGGTTGTAGGCAGAGGCGGCAACCGGATCCTTGCGTGGATCGTGTTTGGAACGTATCTGACACTGTGGGTGATGACGATGATCTTAGGCGGGCGGAAAGCGGAAAATGAGGTCCGCCGCAAATTTCATTTATAATACAAAGGAGGATGCATGAGCGTAAAAGGAAAGATTGTCACTGATATGATTCGTTTCTTTACTTCCCAGAAAATGCTGGGACCAAAGATTCAGGACGGAACACTTCGCAAAAATCTGGTCGAGCCGCCATGGCACTGCCCGGACGAGTACCTGAATCTGCCTATTCATATGCGACAGTTTGAAATGGAGCTTCTCACGCCGAAGGCTGCCGACAATGGAGAGGTTGTGCTGCAGCTTCACGGCGGCGGTTATATTGCAAAGATCCGGAATGCGTACCGGGATTTCGCTGTCCGCTACAGTAAGATCGATCAGTACCGCGTGTTGTCGGTCGATTACCGCGTGGCACCGCAGCATCCGTATCCGGCGGCATTTCAGGATGCCATCGAGGCATACCGCTGGCTTTTGTACTCAGGCTTTAGCGGGGATCGCATCATTCTTGCCGGAGATTCGGCGGGCGGCGGACTCGTATTGGCACTTGCCATGTATCTGCGCGATCAGAGCATGCCGCTTCCCAAGAAGCTTGTGATGATGTCGCCGTGGACGGATTTGACCGCATCGGGTCCTTCCTATCAGGAGAATTATGAGAATGATCCTCTTTTTGGCAATACAAGGGAGAGCATGATCTACAACGGCGAATACGCCGGCAAACAGGATCCGAAGCTTCCGTATATCTCTCCGTTGTTCGGAGATTTTCGCGGGCTTCCGCCAATGCTGTTCCAGGTGGGAAGTCTGGAAATGCTTCTGAGCGATTCTGTTCTTGCGGCGCAGAAGGCGAAGGAGGCAGGCTGTGATGTGACACTGACTGTGTATCAGGACATGTTTCATGTATTCCAGCTCAGCATGGATAAGCTGGCGGAGTCGAGAGCGGCGTGGGATGAGGTGGCAGCATTCCTTGGTAAATGATGACAGAAATATATAATATGAAATTTCAATCAAGAGGTATGTCCTGATTTTGGGACATACCTTTGTTCAGGTGTAGGAAAATGCTCGTAACGTGGTGGAACCCAAGGGCAAAACGCTGGTTTTGCCCTTAGGTTCTACACCTGATCTTTGATGGATACAATATAATGATATTGGTAAAAGGATATCGGATTGGAATGAAAGAAGAGAATCAATATAAGGATGCTGTCTTTGAGGGCAATTTCGAGGGATACGACGTCTATGTCTCTTATGCCACAGACGGACTCGATATGGAGGAAGCCTATGCGTTGTATCAGGAGGCATGCAACAGCATTTTGTATCGCAGTCTTGCACAGATGGCACAGGAGGGGAAAGAATGATCCGGTGCGCCTTATACCTGCGCCTGTCCAGAGAGGATGGCGAAGGAGAGAGTAACAGCATTCAGAGCCAGCGCATGCTGTTATTACAGTATATGAAAGAGCAGGAACAGATGGAGTGTGTCGGTGAGTGGATCGATGACGGTATCAGCGGCAGCCACTACGAGCGTCCCGGCTTTCAGGCAATGATGGGCGCTGCACAGAGAAGAGAATTTGACTGTATCCTGTGCAAGGACTTGTCGCGTCTTGGAAGAGAATATATTCAGACAGGCTATTTGCTGCGGGAGATCCTGCCACGGCTGGGGATCCGCCTGATCGCCGTGGCAGATCATTATGACAGTGACGATGCCGGTTTTATGGAGGATTCCCTGTTGATGCCGGTCATGAGTCTGATGAATGATGCGTATTGCAGAGATATTTCCAGAAAGGTACGGTGGCAGCAGCGGACAAAACGGATGATGGGGGAATATATCGGTGCATTTGCCTGCTATGGATATCAGAAAAGCAGCGAGGATGCGCATGTGCTCGTCATTGATCCGGAGGCGGCGGAAATTGTCCGCATCATTTATCTGCTGCGGCTTGGCGGTATGGCGGCAGAAAATATTGCCGGTGTCCTGAATATGGGACAGATCAAAAGCCCATATGAATATAAAAAAATGCAGGGAAGTCATTATCACTCCGGGTTTGTTCCGGAAAACAACGGACAGCAGGAAAAACTCTGGACACCGCAGACTGTGCGCCGGATCCTTTCCAATTCTATGTATACAGGTGTAATGATTCAGGGAAAAGATCAGAAGCTCAGCTACAAGCTTCAAAAACGCGTTGCACTTCCGAAGGAGAAGTGGATCTGTGTAGATGGTGTGCTCCCGGTAATCATTCCGAAGTGGGTCTATGAGAGGATCCGTAAGCTTCAGACGAAACGGATCCGTTGTCAGAAAGGGAATGTGTTCTGTACCTCCTTCGCCGGATATGGTCTGAATGCAAAGGAGCAGGAAACGGCACAGAAATGGCTGCAGCAAAAGATGACACAGTTTCCCGGTGGAATTGCCTATCATGAGCCATGGTTGAAACGGTTGTGGGTGGCTTTGCTTGTAGAGGAAATTCATGTGGTTCGGCAGGGGGGAGGGCTGGAGAGGCAAGGAAAGTAAATGCAACCCAGCAGGTGGACATGAAAGAATAATAAGTGCAATCTGACAGATGGAACTAATCGGAAATGAAAGAATAATAAATGTGATCCGACAGACGGAACGGGCTGAGGATAGAATAACAAATAGATCCGGAGTGATAAGAAAGGTGGGGAGAGAATGGAGTATCTGGTTGGAATTTACGCCCGCTTGTCCGTAGAGCATGGCAATGCCAAGGACAACAGCATACAGAATCAGATCCGACTGGCGAAGCAATGGCTGGAAGAGCAGAACGCCAAGCTGGCTCAGAAAAAAATACGGTGCGAAAGCTTGAGTGAAAAACAAAAGGAAGAAGAAATTTGCGTAGCGGATCGTTGCAGACTTCAGGATATTTATGTGGACAGCGGCTGCAGTGGAACCACATTTCGCCGCCCGCAGTTTCAGCGGATGCTTGAAGATGCACAGGAGGGGAAGATCAACTGTATTGTGTGTAAGGATGCTTCCCGGATTGGCAGAGATTATCTGCGAACCGGTGAATATCTTGAGAAAATTTTCCCGCTGATGGGAGTGCGCGTAATCTGTGTCAGCGATGGATACGACAGCGGGCGTGAGATGCCGGGAAGCCTCGCCGGTAACCTGAAAAATCTTATGAACGAATGGTATGCAAAGGATATCGGAAGAAGGGTACGTCTTGTTAAACAACAGCAGAGAGAGCGGGGATGTTATCTGGGGAGCAGAGCGCCTTATGGCTGGCAGATTATTTACTGCGATGGAAGAAGGGGACTTGAAAAGGATCCGGCGGCGTATGAGGTGATCAAGCAGATGGCAGAAAGGCGGCAGCAGGGGATGAGTTATCGGCAGATCGCGGGGTGGCTGGAGCAAAACGGGGTCAATACACCGGAACATTACCGGAGGACCGGTGAGGTGTATCGGTTTGAATATGGTGAGAAACAGCGACAGACCTGGGAGGCATCCGGGGTACGCCGTATTCTTTTATCACACACCAGAGGGGATTACCACACGACTTAATACGATCTCACCCGTTTCGCTGACATCCTTGACCTCACTCTCCGGAATCTTCGGCGGGTAATCGCCGTACAAGGTGTGTGGTGGAATCACATAAAGTACGCTGTTATCATTCGGCGTCTCAAACTGCGGAATCAGGGAAATATTCTGCAGTGCCGTTTGCCCTGACAAGATTTCCGCTCCGGAAATCACCGTCGGTTCAAAGCCGGGAGCGGTAATCTTTAAGTTAAATACAGAATAAGGCTGTGCGGCTTCCGGCTCAAGGCTGTATTCGAGCGGCGGTGCCGGCAGATCAATGGTATCGGTCTGACCATTGGAATCCGTGGAAAGCTCATCAATCACATCCTCCGGTTCATTGCTGTCCGTGATCTGTACCGTGGCTCCCGACACGGCGCGTGAGCTGATCATCGAACTGACATTTACAAGCAGCCTTCCGGTATCCGGGCGGTCCTGCTGCATGGCATATAATTTAGACATACTACTCCTCCATATAAAAAGAATCTACTCTTTATAGTATGGCGAAAAGAAAGAGAGGTGAATGAGGGATTTTGACATATCACGAAGTTCGGGTTAAAATAGCAGAAAAGAAAGCCTGTAATCATTTTGCAGGTTGCGAGAAAGGAAAATTGATACCAATGGAAACAATAAAGATTAAATATTTTACGGACAAGATCGACAAATTGGAGTATATTGATGGAAAGTCTGACTGGATCGATCTGCGCGCGTCGGAGGACGTGATACTGAAGGCGGGAGATTTTGCTCTGATCCCTCTGGGAGTGGCAATGGAGCTTCCGCAAGGATACGAGGCACATATCGTACCGCGCAGCAGCACATACAAGAACTTCGGAGTCATTCAGGCAAATCACTGCGGCATTGTCGATGGCTCTTACTGCGGTGACAATGATATGTGGAGAATGCCAGTGATCGCTATGCGGGACACCGAGATTCATGTAAATGACAGGATCTGTCAGTTCCGTATTATGAAAAATCAGCCTCAGATTCAATTTAACGAGGTGGACAAGCTGAACGGAAAGGACAGAGGAGGCTTTGGAAGTACAGGAAAGCAGTAAAACAATATGTAAATAACTAAGACTTCCCATACCTCAAATTGATGTATGCCCATAATATTTCTCATGTCCGGAAAATAAATTATGAATTTTGCCTGAGAAATCAGTTGATCCGTGAAATATGACTAAAAAATTGACGCAGATCAGTAGGATTTCCGAAAAATCTTTGCTTTGCAATGCTTTGATAAATACGCATCCGCACGACTGAGCCCCCTAGGTGGGCTCAGCTATTTCGGACGGCACGCTCCCGCTACTACTGCACCACGCAGCGGTACATAACGCCCCGGATGTTCGATGGAGTATCTATATCATTTGCAAAATCCGGGGCGTAAGTACCGGCGGGTGCAAGTGCCTTTCGAAACATCTGATTCCCACCTCGGGGCGAGTACGGCAGGATGCGTTGATCGAAGATCAAAGCAGCAAAGCAATTTGATTTTTCGAAATCCGTAAGTGACAAGACAATTTTTTAGTCATAGCTCACGGATTTTTAATATATTGGCAGGCAAAATATGATTTCTAAATAACCGGACATAAGAAATATTATGGGCGAATTACCATCCTTGGTATGGAAAGTCTTAGTAAATAACAAGAGGCGTACCAGCGGATTGATTCGTTGGTACGCCTTTTGCTATGAAAAATAAAACTGCAAATTCGTTACTTCTTGAGATAATTCATTGCATCCGCCTCGGATAGCTGGTAAATTTCACAAAGTTTCGAGCGGATGAAAGAATCATCATAGTCCATAGACTGCAGCATGGCAATTGTATTTTGGATAGCCTGCGTAAGCTTGGACTCGGACTGTTTCAGATTAGTTTCGGTTTCTGCAAGCTTGAATTCTGACTGCTTCAGATTAGTTTCTGCTTCCGCGAGTTTTGTTTCAGACGCGGCAAGCTGTTCCTTCAATTCGCTCTTATCCCGTTCCTGTATGCGGCGGTGTCTTCTTCGCTATATTCATAGAGAGTCACTGCAATCACCTCACTTCGATGCTTTTTGAGAAAATCACCCAGAATACCTTGTGTAATACAGTAATCGACTGCTTCCGATATGGCAACGCGAAGCCGATCCATGTACGGAAGAGGAGTGTCGGATGTTTTGGCTGTAAGGCTGTCAATGCGTTCCCGAACCTTCGTGACAAACTGCATATACTGCTTCAAAATAGAGCAGCTTTCCAACAGCACTTCGTTGTGACCGGGATTGATGTTAAGTACACGAACCGTCAGCTCCAGTTCGGGCTGATCAGTTGGAAACTCATAGGCATCCGACAGCTTCAGTATCATTTCATCTTCCTTCATGGGATCCACCCCGTTGTAGAAGGTAACGAAATGTGGCGTAGGAAGTGGGATGATCGTACTGCTGTAAATATCATTATCCACGGTCAGACCTCTTAACGTATCGGCAATGTAAAGCAGACTACGAAATGCAATGTTCGGACACAAGCTTGCCTGCTGCTCATAAAGATTGATCTCGGAGAACAGGATACAGGACACATCGTTGTGCATGCCCATGTAGATCGCATTCTCCAGAGTGGTAATGGTAAGATCGTCCGGATTGTCATAATCCGTTCCATTGAGCGCGTTATATAAGGACAACAATGCCACTTTGTCTGAAAAAAGCATATGAAACAGCCGATCCTTGTACAGCCGGTTTGCCGGAGGCGTTAAGGACGGCTGCTGCATGATGTGCTTCATCGCCTGCGTCTGCTTCCGGTGTGATTTCTGGGTTTTCTTAGTGTTTCTTTTCATAGATTTTACTCCTTTCGAACAGTTGGTGTCAATGATTAAAAGTGCTGAATCTGCCTGAAACAGGCGCGAGCTGAGAATATAAGATCTCGAACAATTGACAGATAAGAAGTATCTGAAATTGAAAGTGATTATAGCACGGTGAAAGAGCGAAAACTATTGTTAAAATACACAAAATGAAAAGAAAATAATAACGGAAACGTTCAAGAAAACAGCCGGGTGAAATTTATTTTTCGTCAAATCAGAGAAAAAGCTCACACAAATTTGGAAGAATGTTACAAGCGCATTATTGTGCAATTTCCACAATTCTGTAAATACCAGTGGTTCCTAATATTTGCAAGTAAATATTGGGGTCCCACGGTACTTCGCAGGGGAAGCTGCCCATAGCAGTTGTATGTAAACATGCCCTATTGCTTGCGTATACTTCATGCATCCAATAAGAAGTTATCGAAATAATGTTGCAAATTCGAGCAATGTGTGTTATCGTAGTATCGTTAATCTTGATAATCAACATAATATGCATTATGTTAAAAACGAGAGATAGTGACATCTGGAGAAGACTTCAGGTGTGATGATGTGCCGGTGTTCTTTCCTATAAAGAAGGGCACAAGAGGAGGCAGAGATAGTCGTGCGACTATTCGATCAGGAGAAGCTTGGCTCGAGCCATTTGGTTCATTCCAGACATTTGCGGTCATCAGGTGGCGTTGGATCAAGGAAAGCACAGCAATAGGGAGTGGGAATATGTGGTATGTAATTCATACAATGTCCGGGACAGAGCAGAAATGCATGCAGCAGTGTATGCAATATGTAGACGCATCGGACTATGTTGAGATGTTCGTTCCACACTATATTTCAAAAAAACATTTCAAAAAAGAATGGCATGATGTAGAGAAAACATTATTCCCAGGTTACCTGTTTGTGGACACTGACCGGATCGAAGCCGTTATGGAAGGTCTTACAAAAGTGCATCAATACACCCGAGTTCTGAAGGATGCTGATGTGGTATCTCCGATCACAAAGGAAGAACAGGAGTTTCTGTCCAATATGATGGACGAACATCACATCGTGCGATATTCCGAAGGATTTCTCATTGGCGAGAAGGTCTGCATCACGTCCGGTCCGCTCAAGCATTATCAGGGCTGCATCAAGACGGTAGACAGACATCGAAGGATCGCCAAACTCATGATACCCGTCTTTGGCGGCATGACCCCGGTAGAAGTGGGATTCGGTGCCGTGAAGCGAGTCAGTCAGGAAGAATTTCACCAGATGAAACAACAAAATATCCGGAAACATCAAACCGCCGCCCCAAAGGAGCCTGGTCAGGTTAAGGTACTGAAAGGTGCTTTTGAAGAAATGACCGGCAAGCTGCTTTCAGCAGAACCGGAACGGGATGAGTGGACGATCGAACTGGAGCTCTTTGACGTGGCAACGAAGGTAATCTGCCCACGGGAAGAGATTGAGATACTGTAATTTAAGAAGCCAATCGGTGGAGTGACGAGTGTCGCGCTGCATCGGGCGGTGGATAGAAAGAGCGTAAGCGAAGCCGGAATTGCGGGCTGCCGGAGGGCGGTTGGTGAGTGGCGGAGCACGCTCTTTTTGATTGCAATAGAAATGAGAAGTTTGATTGACGGAGGAATATAATGAGCACAGTAAATTTGGAAAACAAAACTATTTTAGTGACCGGTGCGGCTGGTTTTATTGGTTCCAATCTTGTGAAAAGAATCTATCAGGAGACATCTTCGGCGACTGTTATTGGTATTGATAACATGAATACTTATTACGATGTGGCATTGAAAGAGTTTCGTTTGGAAGAATTAACCAAGTATTCTTCATTTATTTTTGTTAAAGGAAATATTGCTGATAAGGCGCTAATCACGGATGTGTTTGAAAAATATAGACCATCGGTGGTTGTGAATCTTGCAGCGCAGGCGGGTGTACGCTACTCGATCACGAATCCGGATGCTTATGTGGAATCAAATCTAGTTGGTTTTTTTAATATCCTAGAAGCTTGTCGGCATAACCCGGTTGAACATCTAGTATATGCCTCATCATCCTCTGTGTATGGTTCCAATAAGAAGGTTCCATACAGTACCAGTGATAAGGTGGATAATCCAGTTTCGCTTTATGCAGCAACAAAGAAATCTAATGAGTTGATGGCACACGCGTATTCGAAACTATATAATATTCCGTCAACTGGTCTTCGATTCTTTACTGTATATGGTCCCGCAGGACGTCCGGATATGGCATATTTTGGTTTTACTAATAAGCTTGTGAAGGGTGAATCCATTAAAATATTCAACTATGGAAATTGTAAGCGTGACTTTACTTATGTGGATGACATTGTTGAGGGTGTTGTCCGAGTTATGAAGAAAGCTCCAGATAAGAAGAATGGTGAAGATGGTTTACCAGTTCCGCCATATGCAGTTTATAACATCGGTAATCAGAATCCGGAAAATCTGTTAGATTTCGTGCAAATTCTTTCTGAAGAACTGGTTCGAGCTAAGGTGTTGCCGGAAGATTATGACTTTGGAGCTCACCAAGAGCTGGTTCCAATGCAGCCGGGTGATGTGCCGGTGACCTACGCAGATACCAGTGCGCTGGAGCGTGACTTTGGATACAAACCGAGTACCGATCTGAGAACCGGTCTACGGAAATTTGCAGAGTGGTACGCTGATTTTTATAAATAAGAGAAATTAGAGGAATAAGACAAAATGAGAGATTTTAAGGATTTGAAGATTGCTGTTGCAGGTACAGGTTATGTTGGTTTGTCCATTGCTACACTTCTTAGTCAGCATCACAAGGTGACTGCTGTAGACATTATTCCGGAGAAAGTGGAACTGATTAACAATAAGAAGTCTCCGATTCAGGACGAATACATAGAAAAGTATCTGGCAGAGAAAGAGCTGGATTTGCTTGCAACTCTGGATGCCAAGGAAGCATACAGTGATGCTGATTTTGTAGTTATCGCTGCACCGACAAATGTCTACTCAACAAACCGTATTGACGTAGCATTGCCAAAAAGAACCTGTTTTGTACACTAATTGAGTTGCTGAAATTGGCTATATTTTACAACTATATGAGCTGTAAATGCTAGATGCTTATACAAAACGCTGAACTTTTGGCCCATGCGGCACAAAATTGGCACATCT
Organism: Jutongia sp.; assembly: GCF_057878315.1. Classification (NCBI taxonomy): domain Bacteria; kingdom Bacillati; phylum Bacillota; class Clostridia; order Lachnospirales; family Lachnospiraceae; genus Jutongia; species Jutongia sp. Next base: position 41,362 of record NZ_DBLXSO010000013.1, read on the forward strand.
TTTTCAGAAGAATCATAGAAATGGCGGAAAACAGGAGAAAACAACAAAAATCCATGAGTTTATCATTAACGTCTGAAACTGCTGTTGAGTACACTATCTGACCCGCTAATGACACCTACATCATAACGGTTTGTTGAGTCATGAAAAATAGAGAAAAACAGATGATTCCTACTTCATAAAACAGCTGTTGAGTAGAGCATGTATGGTGATGATAATTACATGTTTTGAGTGGTTGAAGTGAATGATTTGTTCATAACGAACAATGAATGGTGAGAATTGGACTGGATGATATATACAGTTTTAACAAAACTCATGCGCCGACAGGGTTCGATTCAACAATCCAACACTTAGAAAAACGTCATTGCAGGGTATACGGGGTTCGACCGTACAAATCAACACTTCGGCTATAGAGAAATAGAAACGAGTGTACTCAACGGATGTTTTATGGAGTAGAAAACAAGGGAAATATGATTGCTGGGGTAATTGGATACGACAGTATAAGAAAACACTTAGCCGAGTGTGGTTATCACACAGTGGAAATTAGAGAGAAATACTATCTGTGAAGAGCAGATGTGTACATAGATTAGGAAGTTAACAAAAATGGAGGAATACATATGAGCACAGTTACTTTAGATAATAAAACAATTTTAGTCACAGGTGCGGCCGGTTTCATAGGCTCCAACCTTGTGAAACGAATTTATCAGGAGGCTCCTTCTGCTACGGTCATCGGCATCGACAACATGAATGCTTACTACGACGTGGCACTCAAAGAGTTCCGCCTGAACGAGCTGGCTAAGTATCCCACATTTACTTTTGTCAAAGGCAACATCGCCGACAAGGAGCTGATCACGGAGCTGTTCGAGAAGTACAAGCCGTCTGTGGTCGTCAACCTTGCAGCACAGGCTGGTGTGCGCTACTCCATCACCAACCCGGATGCTTATGTGGAATCTAACTTGGTCGGCTTCTTTAATATCCTCGAAGCCTGCCGTCATTGCGAGAGTCTAGAGCACCTGGTGTATGCTTCTTCTTCCTCCGTCTACGGTTCCAACAAGAAGGTTCCGTACAGCACGGATGACAAGGTAGATAATCCTGTTTCACTGTACGCAGCAACCAAGAAGTCTAATGAGTTGATGGCACACGCCTACTCTAAGCTCTATAACATCCCGTCCACTGGTCTGCGCTTCTTCACCGTGTATGGTCCTGCAGGTCGTCCGGACATGGCCTACTTCGGATTCACCAACAAGCTGGTGAAGGGCGAAACTATCAAAATCTTCAACTATGGCAACTGCAAGCGTGATTTTACTTATGTGGATGACATCGTTGAGGGTGTTGTCCGTGTGATGAAGAAAGCACCTGACAAGAAGAATGGCGAGGATGGTTTGCCGATTCCGCCGTATGCAGTTTACAACATTGGCAATCAGAACCCGGAGAATCTGCTGGACTTCGTGCAGATTCTGAGTGAGGAGCTGGTTCGTGCAAAGGTGCTGCCGGAAGATTATGACTTTGAAGCACACAAGGAACTTGTTCCGATGCAGCCGGGTGATGTGCCTGTGACCTATGCAGATACCAGTGCGTTGGAGCGGGACTTTGGATATAAGCCGAGCACAAGTTTGAGAACTGGTCTGCGTAACTTCGCTGAGTGGTACGCTGAGTTTTATAAATAAGGAAAAATAGAGGGTTAGAATTTATGGAAAATATCTTGGAACTTGATAAGCAGAGATATTCTGGGGGGGGGGTACCACGTTTTTTGCAGTTTTATCGTAAAGCACAAATGAGTAAAAATCCCTTTCTTCATAAAATATACAAGAAATTGTTTGAGATTTCTACCAAGAAAAAGGGAATTGAGTTTTCTGTTGATAATGAAATTGGCTATGGGTTTTATGTTGGACATCCATATGGGATCACAATTAATGCGAAAGCAATAATTGGTAACAATGTTAATATTCACAAGGGAGTTACGATTGGTCAGGAAAATCGTGGAAAAAGAAAAGGAACACCTTGTATTGGAAATAATGTTTGGATTGGAGTAAATGCAACAATTGTTGGTAATGTTGTAATTGGCAATGATGTACTTATAGCTCCAAATACCTATATTAACTGCGATATTCCGGACCATTCTATTGTTTTTGGGAATCCATGCATTGTAAAACATGCGGATGATGCAACGAAGGATTATATAAATCATGCAGTGTAAATTCTATGATAAAGAAAATTAGAGGGTTAAAAAATGAGAGAGTTTAAGGATTTAAAGATTGCTGTGGCTGGCACTGGGGCTGGAGATATAATAGGGTCAACCAAGAAAAACTACGATAACTAAATGGTTTTGACGGCTCGACTCGTTCAACAAAAGTATTTATTTGCTGACAGGCTGCGGAGAAGCTGAAATCCAGAGGTTATAAGTGGGAGGCTTTGGTGCAGCTCTGTTTTGACCCACAAAATGAGCAGCAAGTAAAAAATTAAGGAGAACGAATCGAGCCTACGGTGGATTGCCATTGAGTGATCCGCCGTGGGCTTGTTTGCTGTTTTATCAAATGAAAAATTAGTGAGGGAGAACAGAACTATGAAAAATTATAAAATCGCTGTGGCCGGCACGGGATACGTCGGACTTTCGCTGGGAGTGCTTCTGAGCCAGCATCATCAGGTAGTTGCAGTCGATATTGTGCAGGCTAAGGTCGATATGATCAACAACAAGAAATCTCCGATTCAGGACGAATATATTGAAAAGTATCTGGCAGAAAAAGAGTTGGATTTGACCGCAACTCTGGATGCAAAGGAAGCATACAGTGATGCAGATTTTGTCGTAATTGCTGCACCTACCAACTACGATAGCAAGAAGAACTTTTTTGACACCAGTGCAGTCGAAGCTGTAATCAAGCTGGTTATCGAGTACAATCCGGAAGCTATCATGGTTATCAAGAGCACCATTCCAGTTGGATATACTGCAAATGTTCGTGAAAAGTTCCACTGTGACAATATCATCTTTAGCCCGGAATTCTTAAGAGAAAGCAAAGCTCTGTATGACAACCTTTATCCTTCTCGTATCATCGTCGGTACTGATGTTGACAATGCCCGTCTGGTGAAGGCTGCACACACTTTTGCAGAACTCCTGCAGGAAGGTGCAATTAAGGAGAACATTGACACTCTGTTCATGGGCTTTACTGAGGCAGAGGCAGTTAAGCTGTTCGCCAACACCTACCTGGCACTGCGTGTCAGCTACTTCAACGAACTGGATACCTATGCTGAGATGAAAGGGCTGAACACTCAGCAGATCATCAACGGTGTTTGCCTGGATCCTCGTATTGGTACTCATTATAACAACCCGTCCTTTGGCTACGGTGGATACTGTCTGCCGAAAGACACCAAGCAGCTGCTAGCGAACTACGCCGATGTACCGGAAAACCTGATCGAGGCTATTGTTGAGAGCAACAGAACTCGTAAAGACTTCATTGCCGACCGTGTTTTGGAGATTGCTGGTGCTTATGAAGCAAATGACAGCTGGGATGAGAGCAAGGAGAAAGAAGTTGTTGTAGGCGTTTATCGTCTGACTATGAAGAGTAACAGCGACAACTTCCGTCAGAGTTCCATTCAAGGTGTCATGAAGCGTATCAAGGCAAAAGGCGCAACTGTCATCATCTATGAGCCGACCCTGAAAGACGGGGATACTTTCTTTGGTAGTAAAGTAGTTAATGACCTGGATGAGTTCAAGAAGCAGAGTCAGGCCATCATTGCGAACCGCTATGACAAGTGCTTGGATGATGTGAAAGAGAAAGTCTATACCAGAGATATTTTCCAGAGAGATTAAGCAAGATCAAGGAAAATTAGAGGAGAGAGTCAGATGAAAAATAAAGAAAATATAAAGGTATGCTTGGTGGGTTCATCTGGCGGTCATTTAACCCACCTTTATATGTTAAAGCCATTTTGGAAAAACAAGGATCATTTTTGGGTTACGTTTGATAAGGAGGATGCAAGAAGCCTGCTCGAAGGTGAAAAAATGTATCCTTGTTATTATCCGACAAACCGGAGTCTAAAGGCTCTTATTAAGAATACCAAGATTGCATGGAATGTGTTACATAAGGAAAAGCCAGACTTGATTATTTCCTGCGGTGCAGCAGTTGCGGTCCCGTTTTTTTATATTGGTAAAATGATGGGCGCAAAGTTGGTCTACATCGAGGTTTTTGATCGAATTGATAAACCGACAATGACAGGAAAGATGGTTTACCCCATTGTGGACAAGTTTGTTGTGCAGTGGGAAGAGCAGAAAAAGGTTTATCCAAAGGCGGTTAACCTTGGAAGCATATTCTAAGTAGGGGACGAGAAAATGATTTTTGTGACGGTAGGAACACATGAGCAGCCATTTAATCGGCTGATTCAGAAAATAGATGAATTAAAGAAAGACGGCATTATAAACGAAGATGTAATTATCCAGACTGGTTTTAGTACATACGAGCCGAAATACTGTCAGTGGAGTAAGCTGATTCCATATCAGCAGATGGTGAAAAATGTGGCCGACGCCCGTATTGTAATCACTCACGGTGGCCCGGCAAGTTTTATCATGCCACTACAGATAGGTAAGACTCCTATTGTTGTGCCGCGTCAGCATCAGTTCAATGAGCATGTGAACGACCATCAAGTTGAGTTCGCAAGGAATGTGGCGCAGAGAATGGGAACGATTATTCCGGTGGAGGACATTAATACACTGGGAGATATCATAACGAACTATGATCAGATTGTTGCCGGCATGGGACATGGTATGAGTAGTAATAATGCCAAGTTTAATGAAGGACTTGAGAAACTGGTAAACGAATTGTATTGAGGATGAATGGATGAGAAAAGTTGGAATCATGTCGATGCAGCGTATTGCAAACTACGGATCGTTTTTGCAGGCATATGCATTAAAGCAGCTGATTGAAGAATTGAGCTGCAAAGTAGAGTTTGTAGACTACCATGTAGGCGCACCCGTAATTACGGAAAATGCTGACAGCAAAAACAAGTTTGTCCGTAAGGTCGAAAAAGGTCTGGAAACTTTTCAATATCAGGCTCCATTTGCGCATAAGTTGTCGTTCATTCGTTATAAGCAGACTTTTTCAAAAAAGTATATGCCACTTTTAGGAATTACGGATGAAATGAACTATAACCCGACATTGGATTGCCTTGTGATTGGCAGCGATGAGGTTTTCAACTGCATTCAGAAAAATTCCAATGTGGGTTATTCGCTGGAATTGTTTGGAAAAGATAATCATGCGAAGAGACTTCTCACTTATGCGGCATCTTTTGGTAATACAACATTAGAAAAGCTGGAAAAGTATAAAAAGGCTGATGAAGTTGGAGTATTGTTGAAGAAATTTGATGCGATTTCTGTACGAGATGCGAATTCTGGAGCCATTGTGGAGCAGCTTACAGAAAAAAAGCCGGTTTATAACTTGGACCCGGTTCTGACCTATGATTACATGAACTGCTGCGATAAAATTCCACAGCTGCGGGTTGACGAGAAGTATCTGATTCTGTATGCGTATGCAGGCCGTATTTCCAATGAAGAAGCAGACTGGATTGCTGCTTATGCAAAGAAGAAGAATTTGAAGGTATATGCAATTGGTGGTATCCAAAAATGTGCAGACCGATTCGTAGACTGCTCACCCTTTGAGGTTCTGGCCTATTTCAGAAATGCAGAAGAAGTTATTACCGATACCTTCCACGGCAGCATCTTCTCGGTGATCACACATCGGCCGTTTACAACATTAATTCGCAAGAGTGTAGGTAACAGCTATGGTAATGAAGAAAAGTTGAGTGATTTGCTGGAACGGTTGGATTTGGCAGACAGAATGACAGCGAAAGTTGAAGATGCAGAAAATATCAATGAAGAAACGATTGATTACGCAAAAGTTGATGAGCTGTTGAAAGCACATCGAGAAGTGGCGAAGGAGTATCTGCGAAGTAATTTAGAGGGATAAGATGGAGAACGTAGCAAGGATAAAAGAGAAATGTGTGGGATGCAAAAGCTGTGCGCAAAGCTGCCCGAAACACTGCATCTCTATGGTGGAAAGTAACGAGGGCTTTTGGTATCCGTCCGTTGATGAAAAAAGCTGTATCGAGTGCAAATTGTGCCTAAAAAAATGTCCGGTGGAGAATACAGAATTTCATCGGAACAACCCCCAAAAAGTCTGGGCGTGGCGCAACAAAAATGATACGGACATTATGCGTTCCGCATCCGGTGGCGCGGCAGACAGCGCGGCAAAGACTGTTTTGCAAACGGGTGGTGTGGTCTATGGTGCTGCTTATGATGAACAGCTGGCAGTAAGTCACATTGAAGTAACGACCGATGCTGAAAGAGAAAAACTCCAATCTTCTAAGTATGTTCAGTCCGATCCGAAAGACAGCTATGCAAAGGCCAAACAGCGACTCGTTGAGGGAAAAACGGTGCTTTTTACAGGAACACCCTGCCAAATTGCTGGCTTGTATGCTTTCTTGGGTGGCAATCCTGAAAATTTATATACGGTTGACCTGATTTGTCACGGCGTTCCGTCTCCGAAGTTTTTTAAAAAGTATTTGGAATACCAGAACAAGCAAACGGCAGGTAAAGTGATTTACTTCAATTTCCGCTCCAAAGATAAACGGGGCTGGGGAACACAATATCTGCTAAAGACAAAGACAAAGACAAAGACAAAGACAAAGACACTCTCTCTTGATCGCTATGGAAAACATTTTATGGATGGCGACTGTTACAGAGAGAGCTGTTATCAGTGTGCCTATGCAAATGCGAGCCGAGTGGGAGATTTGACCGTAGGTGATTTCTGGGGAATTGCCAAGAGCCACCCTGATTTTAATTCTCCAAAAGGCGTATCCAGTGTATTTGTCAATACCGAGAAAGGCCAAAAACTCTTTGAAATGATGCGCCCTCTTGCAGAAGTGGAAGAAGCGACACTGGAAGAGGGAATGGTGAAGCAGCATAATTTGGTACAGCCGAGCAACAGGCCTGTGACTAGAGATACTTTCTATAAGAGCATCGATGAACCAGGCTTTATAGGGAATATAAAGGTTGGCTTTCAGCCAAAAGCACGGTTGAAATCTGTGCTGCCGAATAAACTGATTCAAAAAATTAAATCTCTTTGAGATTTTGTGGAGGAAGAATACATGGGAGAGCCTATAAGAGTTTTGCATATCTTGCAGCGAATGGAAGCTGGCGGTACGCAGGCTTTGTTGATGAATATATACCGGAAAATTGACAGAACGAAAGTACAGTTTGATTTTTTGGTCGTTTATAAGGAAAAACAGTTTTACGATGATGAAATTGAAAAAATGGGTGGACATGTTTACAAACTGTCTTTCCGGGAGGATTTGAACCTTCCTAAATTTCAAAAAGATTTGGCAGTTTTCTTTGCTCAGCATCACGAATATAAAATTGTTCATTGTCACGCCTACACGATTGGATATTTCTGCCTGAAAGCTGCAAAGAAAGCAGGTATCCCCGTCAGAATTGCTCATTCACATAATAATGAGACAGTACACGATATAAAATATTTACCGAAGCTGTTCATGCAACGAATGTTTACCAAAAACGCAACAGATCTTTTCGCCTGCTCTGAGGAAGCTGGAAAATATCTGTTCAAAGACAAGCCGTTTCAAGTGCTGAAAAATGCGATTGATTCGCAGAACTTTATTGCGGATGTGGATACCAGAAATGCAATCAGGAAAGAACTGGGGTTAAAGGATAAATTTGTTGTCGGCCATGTTGGTCGCCTGCATCCTCAGAAAAACCATGATTTCCTGATTGATGTTTTTGCAGAAATCAAGAAGAAAAAGCCTAACGCTGAATTGATTCTTGTTGGCACCGGGCCATTAGAAGAGAAAGTAAAAAGCAAAGTGGCAGAAAAAGGACTTTCGGATTGTGTGCATTTTCTTGGAAATAGAAAGGATATGAACAGAATTTATCAAGCGATGGATGTGTTTGTTTTTCCATCTTTGTTTGAAGGTCTGGGTATTGTTGCAATCGAAGCGCAGGCGGCGGGTGTTCCTATTGTCTGCTCTGAAGGATTGCCGCCGGAAACGGATATTACACCAATCTACCGGAAACTGCTGTTGAGTGATGGGGAAGAAAAGTGGGCGAATACAGCACTTGAAATGGCACAGAATCTGAAAGCACATACCAATATGCAGCAGTATGTGATTGATGCAGGATTTGATATGGACGCAACTGCAAAATATATGGAAAGTTATTATTTGAACCGATGGAGAACTGCCTGAGATGAATAAAAAAGTAGGTTTCTTAATAATGAATTTTGAAAGCGGCGGAGGTACTGAGAGAGTTACATCTGTCATTGCAAATGAGTTAGTAAAAAAAAATTTTGATGTGAGGATTATCAGTTGTCAGCATGGAAACTCTTGCAAATTTGAAATAGATAAAAACATTAAACTTTACTCACTAAATGGAGAAAAATGCGAGAATTCAGCTTTGAGAAAAATCTATGTCGAAAAGCAATTGATTAAATATGTAAAGGAAGAACAGATTGACGTCATGATAGCAGTCGATGTAGCGTTATATCTTTATTTGATTCCTTTGCAGATAAAGAAAATATGTAAATGTATCGCATGGGAACATTTTAACTATTATATAAGCCCTAATAAACTGGTCAAATATGCCAGAAAACTGGCGGCAGAACATGCTGATTGCGTTGTGGTATTAGGCAAGAATGATTTAAATAACTACTTGACACAATACAAACATTGCAAAAATGTGACATATATTTATAACCCAATTGCAGTTGATACAAGCGAAAGTACGCCGTTGACACAAAAACGTGCGATTGCAGTTGGACGTTTAAGTAGACAAAAGGGCTTTGATATGCTGGTTGAGGCTTGGGCCTTGATAGAAAAGGAAGTCCCGGACTGGAAATTAGATATTTATGGACAAGGACCGCTTCAAAAAGAACTTCAGGGGCAGATTGACGGACTGGGGCTCAGGAATATAGAACTAAAAGGATTTTCTGATGATATTCATAAAGAATATATGGAATCGTCCTTGTTTTTTTTATCTTCGCGTTATGAGGGGTTTGTGCTAGTTCTGATGGAAGCAATGGCAACAGGACTCCCGGCTGTTAGCTTTCGCTGTAAGGAAGGACCTGAAGAAACGATTGATAATGGTATCAATGGATACCTAGTAGAAGAAGGAAATGTTCAGCAGTTCGCAGATTGTGCGATAAAACTGATGAAAAATGAAACGTTGCTAAAGCAATTTGCGTCAAAAACAAAAAAGGATTTGGATCGTTTCAATACAGCCGCAATTATAAACCAGTGGGTTGAACTCTTAAGAAATATGTAAAGCGAATCAAAAAAGCGGAACAGGAGATAGAATGAAAATATTATTTACAATTAGGAGCCTTACAGGAGGTGGAGCCGAAAGAGTTGTTTCGGTTTTATCTGGCTTATTGGCTGATGTTGGCGAAGACGTTCATATTATTACATATAAAACGTCAGAGAGAGACTATTCTATTTCAGAAAAGGTACAGATACATGAAATGCCACAACGAAAGGATAGTACAATAACAAAAGGAATGAGAATCTTTGATATGAGAAAAATTATCAAAGAAATTCATCCTGATGTAATTATTCCGTTTGTTGGAACCGTTCTGTATGTGTCTTGGCTTGCAATCACAGGAATGAAAATTCCGTTTGTTTTGACCATCAGAAATAATCCGTGGACAATGCCAGAAAAAAGATTGTTAAGAAATTTTCGCGATTACCTGGCTAAGAAATCTTGTGCCATTCTGATTCAAAATGAAGAGCAATCGGAATATTTCTCAGCCGATTTAAGAAAAAAGTGCTTTGTTGTTCCCAATCCTCTTTCATCAAAGTTTATTGATAATCATAAAGAAATTTATAGTAGGAAAATTTCTAAAATAATTGCAGTAGGCAGACTTCACGAACAAAAAAATTATCCACTTCTTCTGAAAGCTATGGTTGATATTACAAAGATAAAATCTGAAATTACACTGGATATTTTCGGTGAGGGAAATCAAAAGAAATACCTTGAAGGTTTAGTCGATGAATATGGACTTGCTAATCATGTTTTTCTACGGGGGAGAAGCCAGAGCATCGAGAAACAGCTACAAGTAGCGGATATGTTTGTGATGACATCTGATTACGAGGGAATGCCAAATGCACTAATGGAAGCAATGGCTTTCGGTGTTCCATGTATATCCAGCGATTGTAAAACAGGTCCTAGAAGCTTGATCAAATCGTTTGAAACTGGTCTTCTGTTTCAGACGAACAATGTTGAAGATTTAAAGGATAAAATGGAATGGGCCATTGCAAATCCTGGACAGATGGCAGAATGCGGAAAACAAGCAAGGCGATGTTTATTGGAGGAATATTCGTCTGAAAAAGCCTTGAAAAAAATGCAGATACTTTTGGATTATGTGAAGGAGTGTGAGTAAGATGGGTGAAAAAAAACATGGTTTGCGGCGTGTGGCTGGCTATTTTGTGAACCACAGACTGCTTAATTGGATGCCGGACAAGCCATATCTGCAAATTTTTTATTATGCAGAGTTTGGAAAGTTTATTGATTTTAAGAATCCGAAGACATTCAACGAAAAATTGAACTGGCTCAAACTGTATTATAGAAGGCCGGATCTTATTACATTGGTTGACAAATACGAAGTGAAAAAATATATTGCAGATAAAATTGGTGAACAGTATGTTATCCCGACGCTTGGTGTATGGGATAAATTTGAGGATATCAACTTCAATGAGCTTCCAAATCAGTTTGTGCTGAAATGCACACATGATTCAGGTGGATTGGTTGTCTGCAAGGATAAATCCAAACTTGATTTGAAAAAGGCTAAGGAAAAAATCGAAAAGTCTCTGGCAAACAATTATTATCTTTGGACGAGGGAATGGTCATATAAAGGAGTCAAGCCGAGAATTATTGCTGAAAAATATATGGAAGATCAGGAAACCGGAGAACTCCGTGATTATAAATTCTTCTGTTTCAATGGAGAGCCGAAACTGATGTTTGTGGCAACGGAAAGAGGCGTCAAAAACACAAAGTTTGACTTTTATGATATGCAGTTTAACCACATGAACATTGCACAGCACTATCCGAACTCTGTATCCGCCATCAAAAAACCAGAACATTTTGAAAAAATGATTGAGCTTGCCAAAAAACTCAGTGAAGGATTCCCACATGTTCGAGTGGATTTTTATGAAGCAAATGGTCGAGTTTACTTTGGAGAAATGACATTTTATCATTTCGGCGCGATTGTGCCGTTTGAAACAAAAGAGTGGGATAAAAAAATTGGAGATTGGCTGGTACTTCCAGAAAAAATTAGCTAATATGAAAATAATTCAAAGAAAGGATTTTGTGGGGTGCAGGGTCAATCAGCACTTGACGATGGATTGGATGAATGATTACTACAAAAGGCGCAAAGATTAAAGTTAAAGATATTACAAATATTTGTTATGGAATCTGTATTTTCCTGTTTGTCATTGGGCAGTCATATCTTCTTTCGTCATCTGCAATTCTTGCAACGCTGTGTCAAGGATTAAAGATTGTTGCGGCAACTGTTCCGGTATTGGTACTTTTACGCCACTCAAAGTTCAGCATTCGTAATTTGCTTTTATGGGGACTAATCGCTCTCCTGATAATAGGAAATATATTCTTCAATCAGGCAGACAGTGACTTGATCTATATTGTTATATTCATATTGTATTGTTCAAAGGCAGAGCCGGAATCTGTTCTGAAGACTTATTGTATTAGTGCTGGCATTGCAATTGCGATAGTGATTTTTGCATGGCTTATAGGAATTCTCCCGTCTCAAACTAGTGCAGGACGAGAGTACTTGGGATTTTATTTTGCCACATTTGGTCCGAATCTCTTCTTGCACACAGTTTTGGCGTATATTGCCAGTAGAAAAAACAAAATAAAGTTTAGAAGTTGGATTTTGATTGAAGTCATAAATGTTTGGTTTTATAAGATGACGGATACATTAGCTGTATTTGTTGTTATTAATGCAAGCATTATCCTATATTACTTGTTGAATATTGAAAAGATAAAACAGTTTCTGTTTGACAGAGATTTTCCAAGGAGAATATTAGAAATATTTCCATTCTTTTCAGCAATTGCAACGATAGTAGCACAGTACTTTTATATTGCTCACTATAATGAGCCTGCATTCGTGGCTATAAATGCAGCTTTTTCAAATAGGCCGTATTTTGGAAAAATTGCTTTAGAAACGTATGGTGTTTCATTGTTTGGTCAACCCATTACATGGCTGACAGGAACCGATGGCACAAAAGTATCCGGTATGGATTATTTTTATGTTGATTCTTCATATTTGCAGGTGTTAGTAAGATACGGTGTGATAATGCTTGTGGTTTTATGTTTGGCAATGATGGCGGTACAATGCTATAGTGTTGTGACAAAGAATATTTATCTATGCATGGGATGTTCTTTGTTCCTTATTCATTGCATAACAGACCCGCAATTATTATCTTTTAGATATAATCCTTTTATTATAATTTCTGTTGCCTGCGTTGGAATGATAAAGAGCAAAAAAGAATTTTTTGAAAGGAACCGAAATGAGAAAGAATATGAATAAGTATGCAGAAGTAATAGTAACGTATAATCGAAAGAAATTATTAAAAGAAAACATAGAAGCACTCTTGAATCAGACATTTAAGGACCATGATATCCTGATTGTTGACAACAACAGCAATGATGGCACAAAGGAAATGGTTGCAGAGATTCAGGACAAGAGAATCAAATATTATAATACCGGAAAGAACCTTGGTGGTGCAGGTGGATTTGCTTTTGGCTTGAGAAAAGCCATAGAGCTCGGCTATTTATATGCGTGGATCATGGATGATGACTCTATCCCGGAAAAAGAGGCATTGCAAAGCCTTGTGGATAAGGGACAGGCATTAGATGGTGAGTTTTCCTATCTGGCCTCATTAGTGTATTGGACGGATGGGAAACTGTTTGATATGAATGTTCCGGATTTCCAGTACAACTCCAGATTAGGGCTGGATTTGGACAGAATTAGAAAAAACAAGCTGTTGTTGATTGATACTTGTTCTTTTGTTGGCTGCTTTATCAATTTAAAATATGCTGAGACAGCAGGATTGCCGATTTCTGAGTTCTTTATTTATGGAGATGATCAGGAGTATACGGCAAGATTGAGAAAATTGGCTCCAGCTTATTTGGATTTCGATAGTGTTATTGTACATAAAGCACCATCCAATAAAGGCGCAGATGTGGTTTCGGCAGATGAGACAAGAATAGAACGCTTCTTTTATCAAGCAAGAAACGGAATGTACATCGCGCGAAAAAATGGAAAAGTAGGCCGTCGGCTGCGTGTGATTGGTGGGCGAATCAAGAATATTCTCAGAAAAGCACCGGATCACAAAGCAAAAAGAGTTTGGGTGACGTGCAAAGGAACGATCTCTGGATTTTTCTTTAATCCGAAGATTGAATATGCACATAGAAAAGGAGAATAACAGAAAGGAAATGGGAAAACAAAAGTCTCTTAAATTAAATTTTGTAATGAACGCGATTCTTACGATGTCGCAGTTCGTTTTTCCACTGATTACATTTCCGTATGTTTCACGCATTCTATTGCCCATTGGTACCGGAAAAGTATCATTTGCAACTTCGATCGTATCTTACTTTACACTCTTTGCACAGTTGGGAATTCCAACATACGGCATTCGGGCATGTGCAAAGGTGCGTGATAATCGGGAAGAACTCTCGAAAATGGTTCAAGAGCTGTTCATTATCAACCTTATGATGAGCGCACTGGCATATGTGGTTTATTTTGCAGCAATATACTATGTCCCAAGATTTCGGCAGGATAAAGACCTGTTCTTGATTGTTGGCCTGACAATCTTTTTTAATGCCATAGGAATGGAATGGCTGTATAAAGCACTTGAACAATATACTTATATTACGGTTCGCTCGATTATTTTTAAGTTTATTGCAATTGTTGCGATGTTTCTCATGGTGCATGAACAAAGCGATTATGTCATTTATGGTGGAATTTCCATTTTGGCATCATCTGCCTCAAATATTTTTAACTTCTTTCATATACACCGTTATATCAACATTAAGCCTGTTGGTCACTATAATTTTAAGAAACACTTAAAAGCGATTGTGATTTTCTTTGCAATGTCCTGTGCCACAACAATATATACGCATCTGGATACTGTAATGCTTGGATTTATTCGTACAGACGCAGATGTTGGATATTATAATGCGGCAGTAAAGATAAAAACGATTCTCGTGAGTATCGTTACATCTTTAGGTGTGGTTTTGCTGCCGAGAGCATCATACTATGTCGAACATAGTATGATGGATGAATTTTACCGTATTACAAAAAAGGCAATCAATTTCGTGTTTTTGATTGCAACACCGATGATGATTTATTTTATGCTTTTTGCAAAGGAGGGCGTTTTCTTCTTATCGGGCGATGCTTATGCCGGTGCAATTATTCCGATGCAAGTTATAATGCCAACTTTACTTTTTATTGGTCTGACAAACATAATGGGAATACAAATGTTAGTGCCGCTTGGAAAAGAAAAAGTAGTTCTTTATTCGGAAATTGCTGGAATGATTGTGGATATTATCTTAAATGCGCTTCTGATTCCTAAAATGGCATCTACAGGTGCAGCGATTGGAACCTTGGCAGCAGAAATCGCTGTTTTTATTGTTCAGTACGTTGCGCTTAGAGGAATTATTAAGGAAGCATATAGACAGGTTCATTATGTTGCAATTGGCAGTTCTGTTTTAGCTGGAGGGGTTCTCGCGGTTTTAATAAAGAGAATGCAGTGGGGAAGTTTTATGACTTTATGTGCTTCTGCAATTGTATTTTTTGGAGTATATTTTTTGATTTTAACAATTGCAAAGGAATCTCTTGTCATAGAAATAGAAAATCAGTTGCTTGGACGAATTATCAAGAAAAAATAATAACTGACTGAATGGGAGGAAAGAGTATGAAATATGATTATTTAGTAGTAGGTTCTGGTCTGTATGGGGCGATTTTTGCACATGAAGCTAAAGCACATGGCAAGTCTGTTTTGGTAGTAGACAAGCGCCCGAATATTGCAGGAAATATTTATACCAAGAATATTGAGGGTATCAATGTTCATAAATATGGTGCTCACATTTTCCATACTAATAACAAAAAGGTTTGGAATTACATCACGCAGTTTGCAGAGTTTAATCGTTTCACCAACTCACCGGTGGCTAATTATAAAGGAGAATTATTCTCCCTTCCGTTCAACATGTACACCTTTAACAAGATGTGGGGAGTTGTAACGCCGGAGGAGGCTGCCGCAAAGATTGAAGAACAGCGCAAAGAGATTACTAGTGAGCCACAGAATCTTGAAGAGCAGGCCATCTCTCTTGTCGGTCGCGATATCTACGAGAAACTCATCAAGGGCTATACAGAGAAGCAGTGGGGACGTGACTGCAAGGAGTTGCCGTCCTTTATTATCAAGCGTCTTCCGGTTCGGCTGACTTTTGATAACAACTACTTCAATGCACTTTATCAGGGCATTCCTGTTGGCGGCTATACCAAGATGATTGCCAATCTGCTGGATGAAATTGAAGTTCGTTTGAGCACAGACTATCTGGAAAACAAAGCGGAGCTGGATGCATTGGCTGATAAGGTTGTATACACTGGACCGATTGATGCATACTTTGATTATAAGCTGGGTACGCTGGAATACCGTTCTGTTAGATTTGAGACGGAAACTTTGGATAAGCCAAATTTCCAGGGCAATGCCGCAGTGAACTATACCGACCGAGAAACTCCGTGGACCCGTATCATTGAGCACAAATGGTTTGAGTTCGGTAAGGATGAGAACGGCAATGATCTGCCGAAGACTATCATTGGCCGTGAGTACAGCAGTGAGTGGAAGCCGGGAGATGAGCCATATTATCCGGTTAATGATGCTAAGAATGGTTTACTTTATTCTGAATACAAGAAGTTGGCAGATGCAGAAAATAATGTGATTTTCGGCGGTCGCCTAGGAGAGTATAAGTATTATGACATGGATCAGGTAATTGCAGCTGTATTGGATAGATGCGAAAAAGAATTTTAACAGAGAGAAAAGAGAATATGAACACAACATTACTTATCATGGCAGCCGGTATCGGCAGCCGTTTCGGAACAGGAATTAAGCAGTTGGAGCCAGTGGATGATGCTGGACATATCATTATGGACTACTCAATCCATGATGCGATTGAGGCAGGTTTCAACCATGTAGTATTTATCATCCGCAAAGATATTGAGAAAGAATTCAAAGAGGTCATCGGTGATCGTATTGCCTTCATTTGTTCCTCTCACAATGTAACTGTAGACTATGCTTTCCAGGATATCAACGATATTCCGGGAACTTTACCGGAAGGTCGCACGAAACCCTGGGGAACCGGTCAGGCCGTGCTTGCAGCGAAGGACGTAATTAAAACTCCGTTCATCGTCATTAACGCAGACGATTACTATGGCAAGGAAGGCTTTAAAGCTGTTCATGAGTATCTGGTGAATGGCGGCAAGTCCTGTATGGCAGGCTTTGTGCTGAAGAACACCCTGTCTGATAATGGTGGTGTGACTCGTGGTATCTGCAAGATGGATGAGAATGGAAACTTGACTGAGGTTGTGGAAACCAAGAACATCGTAAAGACTGCAGATGGAGCAGAGGCAGACGGTGTGGTTGTTGATGTGAATTCTCTGGTATCCATGAATATGTGGGGCTTGACTCCTGATTTTTTGGATGTGCTGGAAAATGGTTTCAAGGAGTTTTTCGAGAAAGAAGTACCGAGCAATCCTCAGAAAGCCGAGTATCTGATCCCAATCTTCATCGGTGAGCTGCTGGAGCAGGGCAAGATGTCTGTGAAGGTTCTGAAGACCAACGACACATGGTACGGCATGACCTACCATGAGGATGTCGCAGCCGTAAAGGATAGCTTTAAAAAAATGTTGGAAAAAGGTGTGTACAAGGCTGATTTATTTGCAGACTTGTGATATACTGGGAGCAATAGCTCCCTACGCTGCTCGAAACTTTGCACACCTCTCCGTGGTGAGCAGCAGGCAACGCTGATAAGGCGGCTAAGAATGCGAAGGGTATACCTATAATCGGAGAATAGGGAGTGTGAATGAATATGGATGGCTTATATCAGATGCTTGATAGGGCAAAGTTTAAATCCTTAGTGTCATATGAGGAAATTTCCACGGATGCATTTGCTTTAGTTAATAACTCTCAAGAAAAATTATCCGATATTATCAAAAATGGTACGGTATCACGTGCGACGCAAGACCTCTATTTTTCAATGCGACTTTCACAGAATGATGGGAATATTCTTTTAGACAGTATAGAAAAAGGTAATTTCCAGATTGAAATGGAAGGAATGGATAACAAAGGTCTTATCTATAAACTCACTTTAATGCCGGTGACTTTGGAAATTTGTGGTAAAACGAAACCGGAGGAAGAAACAGTATGCTTTCCTATGATAGCTATGAGATTGCAACGGAACTCGTTACAGACTCCGGTGAGAATAGCATAGGGAGTATATATTGATGGATGAATTGCTCATTAAGCGAATATATAACGGCATGATAGGAAAAAACTAATCCCTGATTCAGAGACACTTCAACTAAAATCAGCTATTGATGAATTTGTTAGTAACCGAGATGGTAACCATTATCTTATTTTGGCTGATGGATATGAGTGTGTGAATTATGATACAATGAGAAAATGATATGAATCAGAAGCAGGCAAAGACCTTGTGGAAAGCTGCACATTTCAAAGTTACTCGTTTGAGGGCTTTTACACGTATGCAGCGGTTGAAGTACTGAGAGATGCCGGATATAGTTTGGAAGAGACAATTGACATATTAAGGTAATAAGTGTCTGTTTATTCACAATACATAATAGAAAGGCTGATATCTTATGCCCAGAACCAAAGGAAGCAAGAACCGTCCAAAATCGAATATTACCAAAGACTACGCAACCCAGATCACGGAGAAACAGGAATCTATCGCTTCTCTGACTGCTGAAATCGCATCCATCGCCGCCAACATTGACACTTTAAAGGCTGACCTGAAAGAGAAGAAGACTGCTCTGAAGAAGGCCGAAAAAGAAGTGGCAACGCTGGAAGCCAAAAAGATCAAAGCTGAAACCAAAGCAGCGGAATCTGCAAAGAAAGCTGAAGCAGAGGACGTGCTGAAAAAGCTGCTGGCCAGCGGCGTGAGTGCAGACGAGATACTCGAAAAACTAAAATAATCTTTTTAGACCTCGGACCGTGTGGGTGTGGTTACAAAATCCCATCCACGCGGTTTTATAATAGAACAATTGTTTCATATCGAATAAATGCGCACATTTCTCACTTCATCTCTCAAAATCACTTCCGGTGAAATTTCAGCAAAAGAGGTAGCAGGGGAGAGTGGGGGCTGGGCAAATAAACAGCAACGAGCATCACAGGTGAGAATCCATCAAGGCAGTCAGCGCATCAAAACAACTTCAATCACTTCAGAAGTACTCTTCAAAAATCAGAGGTAATCCATTATTCAAGTACGTCTATCGATGCACTAATCAAAGCACAAGTCAACCAATCGGCACACCCACCCTGAGGAGCGCATCTGGGCAGGGCGAACGCCCCCGGCGGAAGCCCCGGGCCCCGGACGCTCCGAAGATCAAGCACGACAAGATGAAACAATTTTACATGATTGACATAGAGCGAAAAAGGTGGTAATATTATCTTGTCAAAAAAATGCGAATCCCTCTCGCTCGCGGAGGAAAAATCTCTCTCGCAATGAGAAATCAAACGATACAACGAACGAAAATCGAATTTGCCGAAGGCTGGCAGACACGAGGGACTTAAAATCCCTTTCTGAAGGCAGAGTATGGGGTTGCCCCGCCGGAGACATTGAAAATCTCAGAATTGTTCGTTGATTCGAATGATTGTCGGACTTTCTTTTTTGCTCTGTTTTCTGGAAGCTTTGGAGAGGTGAGAGGAATCATTCTTGCATAGATGATGCCGTATGGACACGTTTACAAGAACCTTTCCATGCGGGGCCATAGTGAAATATTTTTATATCAAACAGACTGCCCCCAAAGCAGCTCGCATCAAATTGCGCTGCTTTGGGGGCAGTTTTACGCTTTGCGGGGGATGGGCGGGGCGCTGTCGTCCGTAAGGCCGAGAATATAATCGGTACTGGTATGGTAGAGACCGGCAAGCTGAATCAGTACCTCGGTGGGAATATCCCGCTTGCCGGTCTCGTAATTGGAGTAGCAGACCTGTGTGCATTTCAGATACGCCGCAACATCCTTTTGCAGTAGATCACGATCCTCCCGCAGATCCCGGATACGTTGATACATGGTGTTTACCTCAAAGGCTTTATTCAAGGTAAAGTATAGGCATAACGAAATGTTATATTG
>NZ_DBLXSO010000014.1:0-60413 GCF_057878315.1 Jutongia sp.
CCGAAGGGTGCAGATATAACACTCTATACAGATCAGCAGATCGCATATATCGAGCATTGGATAAATGCTTTTCCCCGGAAAATCTTTGGATTCCGGTCAAGCCGGGACATGCTCCGAGCAGAGCTTCAGCAATAACTTAAAATAATAGAATAATAAAACAAGCCATAGGATACCTATGGCTCATTGTCGTGTTCTATTGTGTAACATTCACAAAGAACAATGGTTACTGAAGCAAAGTTTTTTGGTTATATTTAACAAAGATTTAGTTATTTTCTAATTTCCTCTTGCAATCTTCCGATCCTACAACTTTCTCTCCTTCAATGCACTTTCCACAAAATCTTCCAGTACATTTTCGCGGATGACCTGTCTTGCGTTGACATTGCGTCCCGGCGGAAGCTTCTTCATCTGCCTCTCCTCCTCCAGATAAACAATGATCTGATCCGTTCCGTCATATGGAGATAATTTCTCATATAGCTGTGGTTCCTTCTGTTCAAAATCTTCTTTATTTTTAAAACGAAGCCACAGCTCGCATGGAATCATGGAAAATGGAATGATATCCCTTGCAATGATCTTGCCGTCACGGTCGCCGCCCATGTCAGCGCGTCCTCTGATAAACACCTTGGTATCTTCCTGACACAGCTCCTTTTTCTTGCTGTAAATGTCAGGGAACATCAAAACCTCTACAGCACCGTACATATCCTCCAGCGTCAGATATGCCATCAGCTTATTGGTCTTTGTCGTCTTGACGGTTCTTGCCGTGATCATTCCACCGATCACAACATTTTGCTGATGTTCGATCCTCTCCGGCTCCTGACCGGTTTCCTCCTCGCTCTGCCGTACGAAATCCCTGGAGGTACAGGTGGAATTCTGCCGGATCAGAGAAACATATTCCTCAAGCGGATGACCGCTGATATAGATGCCAAGCACTTCCTTCTCATAAGCAAGAAGGTCTTCCTTTTCAAACTCCTCAAGATTCGGGTACGTCACCTCATTTGCATGCTCCAGATCTTCATCTCCCATATCAAACAAAGACAGCTGACCGGACATCGAATCCTTTTTCTCACGATTCACACTGCTTAACATGCTCTGGTAAACCTGAAGCTTCTGTCTCCGGTTGCCCTCCATGCCATCAAATGCACCTGCCTTAATAAAACTTTCCAGACTGCTCTTATTGACCTCCTTGCTGGTCAGACGCTTCATGAAATCCTGCATGGAGCTGAACGGACCACCACGCTCACGCTCCTGCACAATATTGTTGATCACGCCGGAGCCAATTCCCTTGATTGCCGAAAGCGCATAGCGTATTTTACCGTTGGATACAGAAAAATAACTGTAGCCTTCATTGACATCCGGCGGCAGGATCTCAATTTCCATCCGCCGGCACTCCATCACATACTCGACAATCTTTCCTGTATTTTCCTTAACGGAGGTCAGCAAAGATGCCATAAACTCTACCGGATGATAGCATTTCAACCATGCTGTCTGGAAAGTGACCATTCCATATGCAGCCGCATGGGATTTATTAAATGCGTATGCGGCAAAGCTGATCATTTCATCGTAGATCTTATTAGCAACTTCCTCCGGAATGCCATTGGCGATACATCCCTTTACGCCCTCTTCCTCATTACCGTACACAAAGTTCTGGCGTTCCGCCTCCATGACCGTTGCTTTCTTTTTGGACATGGCTCGACGCA
Source organism: Jutongia sp. (assembly GCF_057878315.1). Lineage (NCBI taxonomy): Bacteria > Bacillati > Bacillota > Clostridia > Lachnospirales > Lachnospiraceae > Jutongia > Jutongia sp. The sequence goes on from NZ_DBLXSO010000014.1 coordinate 1,695, forward strand.
CCAGATCACTTCGTCCATAACTGTAGCCGGCGAGACTACGGACAATCTCCATAACCTGCTCCTGATAAACGATGCAGCCGTAGGTGGTTGCCAGGATCGGCTCAAGCTGCGGACAGTCATAATGAATGCTCTCCCGGTTGCTTCTTCCCTCCAGATACTGCGGAATAAAGTCCATCGGACCCGGACGGTACAGGGAGATACCGGCGACAATTTCCGCCATGCTTTCCGGCTGCAGCTCCTTCATGAACTGCTTCATCCCGGAGCTCTCAAGCTGGAAGATTCCCTCGGTGCGTCCGCTCGAGATCAGCTTCCATACATTCTCATCCTCCAGATCCAGATGCAGCATATCCTCATCGCTCATGCCACACATTCCGGCAGCATTCTGCACAACCGTCAGCGTACGAAGACCAAGGAAATCCATTTTCAGAAGACCAAGCTCCTCCAACGTTGTCATCGTGTACTGCGTTGTGACATTGCCCTCTGAGCCCTTGGATAACGGTACAAAATGATCCACCGGCTCCGGTGCGATCACAACACCTGCCGCATGGATCGAGGTATGCCTCGGAAGCCCCTCCAGCTTCTGGGCCATGTCGAGCAGATACTTTGTCTGCTCATCCGTCTCATAGAGCTGACGAAGATCCGGTATATTTGCAATTGCCTTAGCGATCGTAATATCCTTCTCCATCGGAATAGACTTGGCGATCGTATCCACATAGGAATACGGCATATCAAGAACCCTGCCGACATCACGGATCACTCCTCTTGCCGCCATCGTACCAAAGGTGACAATCTGCGCCACATGATCTCTGCCGTATTTGCGGGTTACATAATCGATGACCTCCTGCCGTCTCTCATAACAAAAATCCACGTCGATATCGGGCATGGTCACACGCTCCGGGTTTAAGAAACGCTCAAACAGGAGATCAAACGCCAGCGGATCGATATTCGTGATCTCCAGACTGTATGCCACAATACTTCCGGCAGCAGAGCCACGTCCCGGTCCTACCACGATTCCCTGCTCTCGCGAATAGTGGATGAAATCCCACACGATCAGGAAATAATCCACAAATCCCATATTCTTAATGGTATTTAACTCGTAATCCAATCTCTCCTGAATCTCCGGGGTCACATCCTCATAGCGCCGCTTGATTCCTTCATAACAAAGATGCTTCAAATACTCCCATGATGTGTATCCCTCCGGCACATCAAATTTCGGCAGCTTATATTTTCCAAATTCAATCTCTACATGACAGCGCCCGGCGATCTTTCCGGTATTCTCCACCGCCTGCAGCGCATATGGGAAAAGCGCCCTCATCTCCTCCTCGGATTTAAGGTAAAACTGACCACCCTCGTATCTCATACGATCCTCGTCCTGTACCTTATGCTGTGTCTGGATACAAAGCAAAATATCATGCGGCTCCGCATCCTCGGCACGGATATAATGCACATCGTTAGTCGCAACAAGCTCCAGCCCCGTCTCCTGACTCATGCGCAAAAGCCCCTGATTAACGATCTTCTGCGCATCAATACCATGATCCTGAAGCTCAAGATAGAAATGATCCGGTCCGAAGATCTCCGACAGACGCAGTGCTTCCTTCTTGGCTTCCTCATAAAAGCCCTGACGCAGATTCGACGCAACAACGCCCGCCAGACAGGCACTGAGCGCAATGATGCCCTCATGATATTTCTCGAGCACCTCCGCATCCACTCGCGGCTTATAATAAAACCCCTCCGTAAACCCGATAGAGACAATCTTCATCAGATTGGCATACCCAAGATCATTCTCTGCCAGAAGCACCAGATGGTTATATCGATCCTCCCCCCGGACATTCTCCCGATCAAAGCGCGACCCCGGTGCCACATAAACCTCACAGCCGATCACCGGATTGATTCCTTCCTTTTTCGCCGCCCGGTAGAAATCAATCACCCCATACATATTGCCATGGTCGGTAATGGCGATATTCTCCATGCCAAGTTCCTTCGCCCGGCTCATCAGCTCGCCGATCTTACAGGAGCCATCTAACAGAGAATACTCTGTATGCAGATGCAAGTGTGCAAATCCCATAATCCCAAATCCTTCCTTATAAAGCCAAAAAGCCGTCTGATACAAGATCAAACGGCTTACTATGTTCTACAATTATGCCTGTGATGTGCTCAGATACTTAACAATGTCGTCCATCGCATTCTGCTCGTCATCTCCATTGGCAGAAACAACAACTTCCTCACCTGCTGCGAGTCCGAGTGTCATCATTCCCATGATACTCTTGGCATTGACCTTCTTGTCCTCTACCTCAACATAAATGCTGCTGGAATACTGGCTTGCTACCTGAACAAGAACAGCAACCGGTCTTGCCTCCAGACCACTCTGAATCTGAATTTTAATTTTTTTTGTAATCATGGTTACATTTCCTCCTTTTTGAACAAGAACATTAATTTTGCTCCCTCAATTCATCTGCAATATTTCCCAATTTGCGCAGCCGGTGATTGACTCCCGATTTCCCGATCGGTGGCTGAAGCATCTCTCCCAGCTCCTGTAACGAAGCATCCGGATATTCCAGACGCAGCTCTGCCGTTTCCCGCAATCCCTTTGCAAGCTTTCGTAACCCCATATTACATTCTATATACCTGATATCCTCAATCTGCTTCGCCGCTGCAGCAACGGTTTTCCCAATATTCGCCGTCTCGCAGTTGACCTGACGATTCACAGAGTTGCGAACCTCCTTCACAATCCGTATATTTTCAAAGTCCATCAGCGCCACATGTGCCTCCACGACATTCAAAAAATCAACGATCTGTGATCCTTCCTTTATGTATACCACAAAATACCTTTTCCGTTTGACGATCTTGGCTTCCAATTCAAAAAACGCCAGAATCTCCTTAATAAAAGAAGCAAACCCCTCCGAGAGAACTGCAAACTCAAGATGGTATGCTTTCTCCGGATCCGACAATGAACCGGCAGACAGAAACGCCCCCCTCAAAAAGGCACGCTTACAACAGGCATTTTGAATGAGACGATGCTGCTGTCCCAGACAATCCCCTGTAACTACTCCCTGTTCATTCATCAATTTCAATGCTTTCAGTATAGATATAATCGCCTGCTGCCCGGTGACATCAATATAATACTCCCGAACCTCACCGTGAATATTATGGTTTCTGACACGAACATCAACCGGATTATGAAATACACTAACTAATAACATATAAGATTTTCGAGCGACTGTCAAGTTTTCTGTCCGTATTTCCAGATATTCGCCCCCATCATCTCGGCGGCGTATCCTTCCATTCAGATCAAACAGCGCTGCAAGCTCAGCAATCTGACAATGTCTTGCTGCCGAAAGCTGTTTTAAAAGCTCCTGCTTTACCTTGCCGGAAAATGACATATCCTTTCTCATTTCAGCAAACCCTTCTCACTTTCCCTGCTTCCTGTCCTTCTCGATATCACGGTGCTCCACCTTAATACTGTACGGAAGCTGCTTCATGTGCTTTGCCAATGCATTGACGATCGTCACGGAGCGGTGCTTTCCTCCGGTACAGCCAATGCTGATAACAAGCTGATTCTTGCCCTCGAGAATATAATTTGGGATCAAAAATTCCACCATCTCAAAAAGCTGCTTTTCAAAGGTAACCGCCTGTGGCGACGACATGACGTAATCATACACCGGACGGTCATTGCCTGTCTGTGGCTTAAGATCCGGTATATAATATGGATTCGGCAGGAATCGCACATCAAACACAAGATCGGAATCCTCCGGAATGCCATATTTGAAGCCAAACGACAGGATTGTCACAAAAAAGCTCTCGTATTCTTCCTTGCCAAGGAATATCTTATCAATCTCCTGCTTGAGATCGCGCACCAGCATATGACTGGTATCTAAAATATAATCCGCTCTCTTCTTGAGCGGCGCAAGCTCTTCTCTCTCCGCCTCGATCGCCTTGTCCACACGCCCCTGCAGTGCCAGCGGATGGTTACGTCTCGTCTCCTTATACCGCTTGATCAACACGGAGCTGTCTGCTTCCAGAAACAGGATTTCATAACGGATCCCTGCTATAAGCATCTCATCCAGTGTATCATCCAGCTCTGAAAGCCCCTGCTGATTACGGATATCAATACCGATCGCCACCTTGTCCAGACTGTTCTCCTCAAGCATCATTCCCGTCATACGCGGGATCAGACGAACCGGAAGATTGTCCACACAAAAGTACCCCATATCCTCTAACATTTTCATTACGGAATTTCTACCGGCACCGGACATTCCCGTCACTATCACAAATCGCATCGTTATCCTTCTCTTTCCCAATCTGTATCCGGTTCGCCGGCTCACACCTGTTCCGGTACAAATTTGATCGTATTATACTTATTCCACGGATTACTCTCCGCCTTTGACCCCTGCATCATATTATCCAAGTCTCTTTACTTCAAGCTCCAGTTCTACTCCAAACTGCTCATAGACGGCTTTCTGCACATGTTCGATCACCTGCATCGCGTCATGGCAGGTTCCCTTTCCGACATTCACCACAAAGCCGCTGTGCTTCTCGGAAACCATGACATCACCGCAACGGTAGCCTTTCAATCCGGCATCCTGGATCAGCTTTCCGGCAAAATAGCCCTCCGGTCTTTTAAATGTACTTCCCGCACTTCCGTACTCCAACGGCTGCTTTTCTCTTCGCTGTGCATTGAGTTCACGCATCTTCTCCTGAATCTGCTCTGTATCGCCATCCTTAAAAGCAAAATCGGCAGACAGCACGATCAGCTCCTGTTCCTGGATCACGCTATGGCGGTATGAAAGATCCAACTCCTGCGCAGAGAGTTCTCTGATCTGTCCTTCCATATCCATCACCCGGACAGACACGATCACGTCCTTGATCTCCCCTCCATAGGCACCTGCATTCATCGTTACTGCACCACCGAGCGTCCCGGGAATCCCACCTGCAAATTCAAATCCTGTCAACCCCTTTCCGGCCGCCTGCATCGCTGCTTTGGAAAGAAGTACGCCACTTCCGGCTTTCATGAGCGTCTTACCGTCCGATGTCTTTTCTTCTACAAAGGAAATTTCATCGAAGCCCCGCAGAGAGATCATAACACCACGGTAGCCCTCATCTGCCACCAGAAGATTACTGCCATTGCCAAGAATAAAAAACGGAGTATCCGTCCGCCGGCATGCACAGACAAGGCCGGCAAGTGTCTGCTCATCTCCGGTCTCCACATAATAGTCTGCCGGTCCGCCGATACGGAATGTTGTATGTGATGACATCGGCTCATCCCTGTGAACATGCTCTGCCCCGGCAATCTCCTGTAATTTTTCATATTGAATCATATTTTCATTCCTTCCATCCAGATCACTGCAAACAAAAAGCTTTTGACTTCCATATTATCATGCCGGAGTCAAAAAGCATTATACAATATCAAAACAACAAGTTCTTTACATTGAAAAAATCCTTGCTGCGAATACCCGCTGCAAGGATTCATAGCGTGCGCGAGAAGATTCGAACTCCCGGCCTTCTGATCCGTAGTCAGACGCTCTATCCAGCTGAGCTACGCGCACAAATTATCTCTCGTACTTCACATCTCTGTTCCGTACTTGAGATATTATATATTAGCTTTTCAAAAAATGCAAGCCCTTTTTTTAATTTTTTTTATTTATTTTTCTTACAGGCTTAAAACAAAAGGATTGCCACGTTACCAAGAACGAGTGTTGCCACGATGGAACACAGGATCAGCATACCGTTTTTCTTGCGGAGAACATACAGCAGGATCAGGTTCATCCCATAGATCAGCGCAGAGATACCGAGAGCGATCCATGCCGGGCAGCCAAGCTTTGCCCCGGTACTGATATTCTGTGAGAAAAGGGACAGCATAACTGTCAGCAGGGTACCTGCAATGATCGGACGGATCCAGCGGCTCAGCAGCCGGAATACGCTGAGCGATTCAAAGCATTCATAAATATGGGATACCAGACAGAATACTCCGCCGGACGCCATAACACTGCATGCAAATCCGGCCAGTGCCACAAGGCAGCCTGCCGGAATGCTTCCGCTGCTCATCTCAAAGCCCAGCAGATAACCAATGCCGGACAAGGTCTTACACAGAATAGATCCCGGAAGAAGATTGACTAACGGTACCAGATGACCATAAAAGTCAGCCTTCTCAACAATTCCGGAATTGACAAACATACCGTCCGCAACAGACAGATACGCATCACCGCCTCCAAAGGAAAGGATGGAGGAAAGAAAGCCCTGTCCCAGAAATTCCAGAACATGTCCGCCATATAACAGTGCCGGTACAGAAAGCACCGCAAAAAACAGGATCCATGCCATCTCCTCCTGAAGCATCCTTTTCGGAGAAATTATCTTTTTCTGTCCATCATCCAAAATGCTGCGAACCAGTCCCCAGACTGCCAGAATCACCATCACTGCCCGAAGTCCGTTATAAATATAAGTCTCATACGGCAGATCAAAGCTTAGACATGCAATATATCCCAGGATCAGCACACCGGAAACTGTCAGATTCTTCCGGGTAAACTTGCAGTGTGTGTACAAAATACCAAACATCGACACGCCGAGCACCTGCAACGTTGACAGATGTACGATCGGCGTTCCTTCGAATCCCAGGATTCCATACACTGCTTTCCCGCAGGTCAGCAAAAATACGCCCACCAGGATTACAACCGCACGCTTCCAGCGCCCCTTACTCTCTGCCCGCGCCTCTGCCAAAGTCTTTCTGGAATATTCGGTAAGCAGACATGCAATAAATGCGGAGATACCTATCGAGAGGATCTCTATCTGTGTCAGTACACTTGAATGAAGACGTGACATTGCGACAAGCATTGCCACCGTGATCAGTGCTCCCGGAAATGCAAGCATCAGTGCAGATACTATCATTCCGCCGACACCATATGCCCGCTTGCCAAGTCCGGTGGAAATCTCCATCGGCAGCGCTCCGGGTGTGATGCTTGCCACTAATACATCCTTATTAAACTCTTCCTCCGTGACAAGCTTCCTCTCCTCAACCACTTCTTTTTCGATAACCGGAATCAGAGCACTTCCGCCGCCAAAACCGATAAATCCGATTTTTAAAAGCGCAAGCATCATACCAAATTCACTCTTAAAATCTTTTTTGTTTTTTTCAGTTTTCATGGTATCTCTTCCTCCGTTTCGTTTTGTATTCCATATAGGCTTTGTACCTTAAATATCTCTTGATAAGCTTACTTTGCGTCAAGCTCCAGCTTATTCTTCATGGAGTTGATAATGTAAAAGCCCTTTGCATTCAGACTGTCCTCACGGTTGTAAAGCATCGGGGTATCATCCATCTGACGAAAGACAGCTCCGGCTTCCTCCACGATACACTGCATCGCTGCCGTATCCCACTCCATCGTCGGATTAAAACGGTAATACACCTCCGCATCGCCTTTTGCCACAACACAGCCCTTTAAGGAGCTTCCCATCTTCACAAAATTACTGATCTGATACTTCTCCAAAAGCTGATCCATCTGCTCACAGCCATGGGAGCTGCTCATCACCATACGCAGCTCTTTCATATCCGTACAGTCGGATACCTGAAGCTTCTCCCCCTTTTTATCCTTCGTGTCAAGAAATGCGCCCTGACCCTGTGCCGCATAATATAGCTCACCTGTCACAGGTACATAGATCACACCCATAATGGAATGATGCCGGTAAGACAGTGCAATATTAACCGTAAACTGACCATTTCTCTTGATAAACTCCTTGGTTCCGTCCAATGGATCTACCACGAAGCAGTAATCGTTCTCCAGGCGGGACAGATCATCCTTCTCCTCCTCGGAAAGGATTGCATAGTCCGGAAATGCTTTCTTAAGCGCATCCACAATAATACGGTTTGATGCCTTGTCCGCTGCTGTAAGCGGCATATCTCCATCCTTATAAGTAATCTGCATATCCTCGGCATTCTCATAAACATCCATGATTGCATAACCTGCCTGTACCGCAGCTTCCTTTGCCACAGCAAGCTCTTTTTCCAAATCCATATATTTATCCTCCGTTTATATCATTTTCAATATGATTCATTATAAAATATATTATTTATCATATATATTCTTAACTACAAAGAGGTTTGGCTGCCGGAACAGCCAAACCCTCTTTTATCGTTTTCATACTAATCATACTACATTACTATGAATATTGCAACCTGTTTTTAATTTTTATCGTCGATCCATTAAAATCCCCCGGATTACAGATACTTCTTCAGCTCTTCCATCAGGTAATCTACAGATTCCTCAACCGTCATACCGGTTGTATCAATCGTGATCTCCGGATTCTCCGGTGCCTCATAAGGACTGGAAATACCTGAGAAGTTTGGAATCTCACCGCTGCGGGCTCTCTTATAAAGACCCTTGACATCTCTTCTCTCACACTCCTCAAGAGGTGTGCTGATGTAGATCTCGATGAAATTGTCATTACCGATGATATCTCTTGCACTGCGGCGGTCACTTGCAAATGGGGAAATAAAGGATGTCAGTGTGATCAATCCGGCATCATTCATCAGCTTGGCAACCTCAGCCACACGACGGATGTTCTCGATACGATCCTGCTCCTTGAAACCAAGGTTCTTGTTCAGTCCCATACGAACATTATCTCCATCCAGAAGCATTGTATGCTTGCCCTGTGCAAAGAGTCTCTTCTCTACCTCATTGATCAGAGTAGACTTTCCGGCTCCGGACAGACCTGTCATCCAGATTGTCTTCGGCTCCTGTCCCTTCTGCTGTGCACGAAGATCTCTTGTGATGTCCATATTATGCCATGTCAGGTTGTCATCACGGCGAAGCGGATGCTCAACGACACCACATGCAGATGTCATATTGGTGATACGATCGATCAGAACGAAACCGCCAAGTTCCTTATGATGCTTGAACTCATCGAATACGATCGTGTCAGAGCAGGCAATGTCACAGCAGGCAATCTCGTTCTTATAGAGCTTATCTGTCTGAACATGGGTACCTTCATTGACATCAACCTTATACTTGATATTCATAACAACAGCAGGCACCATCTTGGTTCCAAGCTTCAGGAAATAGTTCTTTCCTGCTACAAGCTTATTATCATCCATCCACAGAAGAGTGGATGTAAACATCTTATTGGTATGCAGATTCACATCCTTACAGAGCATACAGCCTCTGGATACATCGATTTCTGTATCAAGCTGGATCGTTACTGCCTGACCCTTGGAGGCATTGTCAACCTCCTTATTTGTATTAAGGATGCTCTTTACCTGAGCTGTCTCACCACTTGGCAGAGAGGTAATCTCATCTCCGACGTGAATCTCGCCAACCTCAACCTGTCCCTGAAAACCACGGAAAGTGCGGTCCGGACGGCTTACACGCTGTACCGGCATAACGAAACCTGTCTCGTCGGAGTGATCGGTAACATCGATCGTCTCCAGATAATTCTGAAGAGTACCACCCTTGTACCAAGGTGTCTTTGCAGACTCCGTCGTAATATTATCACCAACTGTTGCAGATACCGGAATAATATGCATTGTCTCGAAATCATACTCTCCGGTCATGATCTTGATCTGCTTTGCAATATTCTTAAACTCATTCTCATCGTAATCAATAAGATCCATCTTATTGACCGCATAAACAACATGCTTGATACCCATCAGTGCGCAGATACGTGTGTGGCGTCTTGTCTGAACCAGAACGCCCTTGGAAGCGTCCACAAGGATAACCGCCAGATCTGCGAAGGATGCACCAACCGCCATGTTACGGGTATACTCCTCATGACCCGGTGTATCTGCTACGATAAAGCTTCTCTTTTCTGTCGTAAAATAACGATATGCAACATCGATCGTGATTCCCTGCTCACGCTCTGCCATCAGTCCGTCAAGCAGTAAGGAGTAATCAATTGCACCACCGGTACTTCCCACTTTACTATCAAGCTCCAATGCCTTTTCCTGATCCGCGAAGATCAGCTTAGCATCATAAAGCATATGTCCGATCAGTGTGGACTTTCCGTCGTCTACACTACCACATGTAATAAATTTCAGTAAACTCTGCATCTTAGAAATACCCCTCTCTCTTTCTTCTTTCCATGCTGCCTGCCGCCTCATTATCAATAACACGGCTGGTTCTCTCGGAAGATACTGCACTCAATGTCTCCTCAATGATCTCATCCAGTGTCTCTGCATCAGATTCTACACCACCGGTCAGCGGATAACATCCTAATGTACGGAAACGAACCTTCTTCATAACCGGCTTCTCGCCTTCCTTCAGACGCATTCTGTCATCGTCCACCATAATGATGTTGCCATCACGATAAACAACCGGACGCTCCTTGGCAAAATAAAGGGATGGAATCTCGATATTCTCCTGACGGATATACTGCCAGATGTCCTTCTCTGTCCAGTTGGAAAGAGGAAATACTCGCACCTCTTCACCCTTGAACAGCTTTGTATTGTATAACTTCCACATCTCCGGACGCTGGTTCTTCGGATCCCATGCATGTGCGGAATTACGGAATGAGAAGATACGCTCCTTGGCACGGGATTTCTCTTCATCACGTCTGCCACCACCGAATGCTGCTGTAAATTCATACTTGTCCAGTGCCTGCTTCAGTGCCTGCGTCTTCATGATATCTGTATATGCAGAACCATGATCAAATGGATTAATTCCCTGCTTTACACCTTCCTGATTGGTATATACAATCATATCCAATCCATATTTCTTTGCCATTTTATCACGGAACTCGATCATTTCGTGGAATTTCCATGTGGTATCCACATGAAGAAATGGGAAAGGCGGCTTCTCCGGATAAAATGCCTTCAATGCAAGATGAAGCATTACCGAACTATCCTTTCCAATCGAATACAACATAACCGGCTTTTCACACTCAGCTACAACTTCACGCATAATGTAAATCGCCTCAGCCTCCAGCTCTTCCAAATGTGATAATTGATTCATTGTTTTCCTCCATATATTATTCTTGTTGTGATCTTTCCACTCTGATCTCATTTTTCAGATGGTAGATCTGATTATCAAATTCTACATATACCTGATATTCACCAAGCTCCAGCTGGTCTAACGCCATGCAGAAGCTTTCCTTGCGCGGTCTGGTCTCCAGCCCCTCAAAGCACTGAACATACGACTGCGTTTCGCCGATCAGATAAACATTCTGGACTGTTCCCGGACAAAAAGCAAACAAAAACAGCGTATCACTCACCCGGATATTCCCAAAATATCTCTTCTTGAGCTTCTCTGCAACAGCCTCCGGCGGGGTCTCCCCATTCACAGACTTATACAAAGCCGGCGGTGCAATGGTTCCCTTTACGGCATCCAGATCATGCTCCAGCGGCACAGAATAAGCCTCTATATCCGGCTTAAACTCCCATGCACTCCGGTAGCGCTTACACAGGCGCAGTCTGTTGATCATCCTTCCGGTCTGACCATCCAGTTCCTCGATACATGCCTTCAGATTGTCGGAACGTCTCATCAGCATTCCTGACAGAGATAATATTCTGTCACTCTCCTGCCGGTAAAAACATCCTGCATCCCTCTGGCTCTTCACCACAGCAATGCTACGTTCCTTCTGAAAACTCTTTCGGACCGGATCGATATTATAAAAGTCAATCCGTGAATCATCATCTGATTCCGCTCCCTCTGCGGGAACATTTCCCTTATTCTGTATACAGTACAGGCGGAGTTTTAAGCTTCCATCCTCCTGTACCTGAATATCCGGGCTTTCCGGCATATAGCCATCCATCTTCTCCCGATCCACAGACTTCAAAAGCTTGTCCGCAAGCACAGTGCCTCTCCAGATCGACTCCGGAGCCAGTGCCCAGTTGACGGACTGCTTCTCCCAGTCGATCGACAATACCGTATGATACCGTCTCATTGTTAAGATCAGCTGTCCCTGCACATACTGCATACCGCTCGCAACAATCCAGTTGCCCTCGATACGATACTTATCTCCCAGCAGATCCTGAAGCAGACACTTCTTTCGGATCTGTCCGGTATTCCTGTCCAGTTCGATAATGCAGTCATCGGCATAGCCTTCCTCTGACGCCGTCAGCAGGAACAGGGAATCCCCATTCTGCGCCGCATACCGTCCAACCGGATAATCCAGCACATAGGTCTGATACACTCTGCCCATGTAATCCATCTCATGATACCGGCAGGCTCTGATGCTTCCGTTCGCCGCCATACAGTTCACAGTGGCATCCACATAAAGAAATCTGCCGTTTTCTAATGGGATCATACCCGTCTGATCCGTCTTGATCTGCAGCGAATAGCGTACCTCTCCATTCTGGTCAAATACCACCGGTTTAAACCGGAATCCGTTTACAAGAATGAATGGAAAGCAGGAAGACTCTGAATGCTCTACCTTTGTCACGATATTCTGCTGTCCGAGCGGAATATCTCTTGTGTAAATCCTTAAATCTCTTCGCTGGTACACCTCTCCTGCACTGTCGATCAGTTCCAGGATCAGTTTATTGGTATATCCTTTATAAAGTCCCATGATCGGGACACGATGTCTCGTCGTCATGCGGGTCTCGCCAACAAAATCCGTCCCCTCCGTCTTGCCGAGGATCCGATAACGCACCCTGTATTCCTTCGGTGTATTGAACAGAAGCATGGCTGTCTGTACCGATGCACCATAGGGATTCGGGATCACAAGCAGGTGACGAAAACTGAAAATGCGGTCATCCAGAATCTGCTCAAATGCCATATCACGAACCTGACTCTGCCACGCTCTCGGCATCTCCTTTCGAAACGGAGTGTATATCCGCTTTTCACGGTCGATCTGAAATTTATTGCGGTAATTCAGATCCAGCTTTCTTAAATCTTCATCGCTGTAGGTTGTCTTTGTCGCATTTTTAATGTCAATGCGTCTTCCAAATATTCCCACTGATATTATCGTGCAATTGTGTCATTTTTATGAAAAGATCACTTCGGATCCTTCAAAACACACCGCACTCCTCCTTCCAAGTGATTATAACATATTCCCTCAGTAAAAAGCAAAAAATTAGTCATTTTCTGTTTAAAGTTTCATAGTCAGCTGGATTCTCTGTTTTTTCAGATCCACACTCATCACCTTGACATCAACAATATCTCCGACACTGACAACATCCAACGGGTGCTTCACAAAGCCTTTGTCCGACAACTGGGAAATATGAACAAGACCGTCCTGATGCACGCCGATATCCACAAAAGCACCGAAATCAATTACATTGCGCACGGTTCCTTTCAGGATCATCCCCTCCTTCAAATCCTTCATTTCAAGAACATCTGTGCGAAGGATCGGTTTTGGCATTTCATCACGCGGATCTCTTGCCGGTTTTTCCAATTCCTTCACAATATCCTCCAGCGTGATCTCGCCTATTCCAAGCTCCTGTGCCATTTTCTTTTTGTCATGGATACGACCGGCAATTCCCTTTACGCCGGCTTTCTTAATATTCTCTGCAGGCTTTTCCTCAGCAAACTCCGGCCGGCTCTCGCCAAACGCCTTTGCAAATGCGGCACCAAATGCAGAACCGGTATTACGGACAACAAATTCTTTCTTTTTCTTTGTTTTTGGAGCCACGCCACGCTTTCCTGTATTGGCTTTGGCGATCTCACCCTGCAGTTTTTTGACCTCTTCCATCGTCATATCTAACTTCTCCAGAAGCTGTCCTGCTGCCTGATAAGACTCCGGATGCACACTCGTTGCATCCAACGGATTGTCTCCATCCGGGATACGCATAAAGCCCGCACATTGTTCAAACGCCTTCGGACCAAGCTTTGCCACCTTAAGCAGCTGCTTCCGATTCGTAAAACGACCGTTTTCCTCGCGGTATGTGACAATATTTTTCGCAATCGTCTTGGAAATACCTGATATATATTCCAACAGGGAAGCGGATGCCGTGTTCAGATCTACTCCTACTTTATTCACACAATCCTCCACAACACCGGTAAGCGTCTCCGACAGCTTTTTCTGATTCATGTCATGCTGATACTGTCCTACACCGATCGACTGCGGATCGATCTTCACAAGCTCTGCCAGCGGATCCTGGATTCTTCTTGCAATGGATGTGGCGGATCGTTGTCCTACATCAAAGTTCGGGAACTCCTCCGTTGCCAGCTTACTTGCAGAATAAACCGATGCCCCCGCCTCATTGACGATCACATACTGTACCGGTTTCTTAATTTCCTTTAGCATCTCGGCAATGATCTGCTCGGATTCTCTGGATGCCGTTCCGTTTCCGACGGAGATCAGGGAAATATCATACTTGTCAATCAGCTTTTTGACAACCCGCTTCGCTTCATCGACCTTGTTCTGTGGTGCTGTCGGATAGATAACCGTAGTATCCAATACCTTTCCGGTCGGATCCACAACCGCCAGCTTACAGCCGGTACGAAATGCCGGATCCCATCCAAGCACTGTTTTGCCGGCGATCGGCGGAGCCATTAAAAGCTGCTCCAGATTTTTTCCAAAGACACGGATTGCTCCATCCTCAGCCTTCTCTGTCAGTTCATTGCGCACTTCTCTCTCGATCGCCGGTGCGATCAGGCGCTTGTAGCTGTCCTCCACCGCTTCCTCAAGTACTGCTTCGGTATTCGCATTGTCTCCGGCGATCACCTTCTTGTGAAGATACTGCAGAATCCGCTCTTCCGGCGCGATCAGCTTTACAACAAGGATCTTTTCTTTCTCGCCCCGGTTTAACGCAAGCACACGGTGTCCTGCGATCTTGCTGACCTGCTCCTGAAACTCATAATACATTTCATAAACAGACTGCTCTTTCTCGTCCTTTGCAGTGGATGTAATCACACCTTCCTCCATGGTGAGCTTACGGATATATATACGATAATCCGCCTCATCGGAAATCTGCTCCGCAATAATATCCCGCGCACCGTCAATAGCATCCTTTACACTATCAACGCCCTTCTCCTCCGAAAGATACATCTGTGCTTCCTCTTCCAGACTTTTCACTGTCTCCTGTGCCATAATGATCTGTGCAAGACCATCAAGCCCCTTCTCTTTGGCGATTGTTGCTCTCGTTCTTCTCTTCGGGCGGTACGGACGATACAGATCATCCACAACAACCTGTGTCTGTGCTTCCAGAATCTGTTTTTTCAACTCCTCTGTGAGCTTTCCCTGTTCCTCAATACTTGCCAGTACCTGCTGCTTCTTCTCCTCGAGATTGCGCAGATACGTCAGTCGTTCGGAGAGATTTCGAAGCTGCTCATCATCCAGCGAACCGTGTGCCTCCTTACGGTAACGGGCAATAAACGGAATCGTATTGCCTTCATCGATCAATTTAATGACCGATTCAACCTGCCACTCCTTAATCTTTAATTCTTCTGCAATCTTCTTCTGAATATTCATTTTAATCTCCATGAAAGAAAGCGACTGATTCCAGTCGCTTTCCATACTCTCTATCCTGTTTTACGCGACAACATATGTAACGGTGCTAATTTCAGGGAAATCCCCTGTAGACACCGCAGATTGCTGCACTGTTATGCAGTCTCCAAATTCCTGCAGGGCAGGTCTGTTATGCAAGACCGGTCTGATCAACACGGATCTTGTTAATGACCCCCTCCAGCTGCTCTGCAGCCTTCTGGTACTCGCCCTCGCTCATCTCTTCCGTAACAAACGCAAACTCATCATCATATCCTGCATCAACCATCTTGACATTGCCAAACAGTTTCTTCACCTTGTCAGACTTCTGTGCTTTGATGCCGCTGACACGGACAAAGAATACATTTCTTGCATCCTCTGCTGCCACCAGATCAAGCTTCTCTGCATCCCAAAGTGTAATGATATTGACACCTGCATGCTTTGCCGCATCCATGACATCAGAGACAACAGCACTTGCAGTTGCAAGCTTTCCTGCTCCCTGACCGTAGAACATAACATCTCCGACCATATTTCCTTTTACAAGGATCGCATTAAATACGCCGTCTACGCTATAAAGCGGATGCTCCGGATAAATAAGCTGTGGAGCAACCATTGCACTGACCTTATCGCCAACCTTCTTGCTGGAGCCAAAAATCTTTACCTTTGCTCCCATCTTCTTTGCATATGCGATATCACGGTCTGTGATCTTTGTGATACCCTCTGTATAAATATCCTCGAAATCGAGCTGCTTACCATATGCCAGAGAGGTAAGGATCGCAATCTTACGACATGCATCATATCCCTCCACATCAGCTGTCGGATCCTTCTCAGCATATCCCTTGTCCTGTGCATCCTTCAATACGGAATCAAAATCCGAGCCCTTCTCTGTCATCTCTGTCAGAATATAGTTCGTTGTTCCGTTTAAGATACCGGAGATCTCGAGGATCTCATCCGGTGCAAGGGATGTCTTTAATGGGCGGATGATCGGAATACCACCGCCTACACTTGCCTCAAAGAGGAAGTTGATGTTCTTTTCCTCTGCCAGTGCTAAAAGCTCCGGACCATATGCTGCCACCAGTGCTTTATTGGAGGTACATACGCTCTTGCCGTTCTCCAGACATTTTCTGACAAATTCATAGGCAGGGTGAACTCCTCCCATGGTTTCTACAACAATAGAAATCTCCGGGTCATTTGCAATGATCTCAAAATCATGTACCAGTACCTTTTCAACCGGGTCTCCCGGGAAGTCGCGCAGATCCAGTACATACTTTACTGAGACATCCTTGCCAACTCTCTTTGCAATGATGTCCTTATTCTTATCAAGGATCTCCACTACTCCAGAGCCTACTGTTCCATAACCTAATACTCCTACTTTTACCATGATCGTCCTCCATCCATTTGTCTTAGTGATTTGTTTTTGTGATCCATGCAAGATATGCATTGATAAACGGATCAATATTACCGTCCATCACACCCTGCACATTGGATATTTCTTCGTTCGTTCTGTGATCCTTTACCATTGTATATGGCTGCATTACATATGAGCGGATCTGGCTTCCCCAGCCGATCTCTTTTGACTCGCCGCGGATACCGTTTGCCTTTTCCTGCTGCTCCTGCTGCTTTAAGATAAACAGCTTTGCTTTCAGCATCTGCATTGCTTTATCCTTGTTCATATGCTGGGAGCGCTCATTCTGACACTGTACCACGATACCGGTCGGATAATGCGTGATACGGATTGCCGATGACGTCTTATTAATATGCTGTCCGCCGGCACCGCTGGAGCGGTATGTGTCGATACGGATATCATCGTCTGCGATCTCAATGTCAAGCTCCTCCTCAATATCCGGCATAACATCGCAGGACACGAATGAGGTCTGACGCTTTCCTGCCGCATTAAACGGCGAGATACGAACCAATCTGTGAACGCCATGCTCCGATTTCAGATAACCGTAAGCATTCTCACCATTGATCTGCAAAGTAACAGACTTGTAACCTGCCTCGTCACCATCCAGAAAATCGAGCATCTCAACCTGAAAGCCTCTTTTCTCAGCCCATCGCTGATACATACGGCACAGCATGCTCGCCCAGTCGCAGCTCTCGGTGCCGCCGGCACCTGCATGAAGCGTCAGGATGGCATTATCCTTGTCGTATTCTCCGCACAGAAGCGTCTCAATACGGATGGCTTCGTATTCCTTGCAGAATTCATCATAGCTCTCCTGCACCTCCGGAACCATATCCGTATCGTTCTCCTCCTCTGCGATCTCAATAAGCATCAGCATGTCTTCCCTGTCTGCACAGAGCTTCTCGTAGCGCTCGATCACATCCTTCAGATGCTTACTTTCCTGTACTATCGCTGTAGACTTCTCGGGATTATCCCAAAATCCCGGTTCTTCCATTGTCTTATCCAGCTCTTCAACCCGGTCTTTTTTGTTAGCCAGGTCAAAGTGAATCCCCCATCTCTAACAATGGCTGGGCATAATTTGCCAGGGACTGTTTGATCGCATCAAACTCAACCATCTTATTCACCTCTTTCTTTCCCTTTAAAATATTATGATGTTGGAGGCAAAAGTCATTTGCCCCTGCATCATATTATCTCTCTATCCTTGTCGCTGTGTCATTAATATTTTCTGCCACAACACTGCTTATACTTCTTACCGCTTCCACACGGACACGGATCATTTGGCTGGATCTTCTTACTTGTTCTCTTCTTCGGAGCCTTCGCAACAGACTCATCCTTATTGGTTCCTGTCGCCTTGGCAACCTGTTCTCTCTCAACCTTCTGCTCAATCTTGATATGAGTCAGAACCTTGATCGTCTCCTCTGCAATAGAATCAATCATCGCATCGAACATATCAAAACCGGCAAACTTATACTCAACAACAGGATCTCTCTGTCCATATGCCTGGAGACCGATACCCTGACGAAGCTGATCCATATCATCAATATGATCCATCCACTTGCGGTCAATAACCTTTAACAGGATAACACGCTCTACCTCTCTGAACTGCTCCGGCTCAGGGAACTCAGCCTCCTTCGCCTCATATACCTTAACAGCCTCTTCCTGAAGCTGTTCGATCAGCTCAGCCTTTGTACCATGCTTCTTCTGCTCCTCTGTCAGCTCAATTCTCTTAAGCGGAACAACCGGCAGAAGCACATTATTCAGCTCATCGATATCCCAGTCCTCTGCACTCTGTTCTTCACCGATCACATGGCTGACAAGCTTCTCCACCTGCTCCTTTAACATGCTCAGGATCGTATCACGCATATTCTCGCCATCCAGAACCATACGGCGCTCCTTGTAGATGACTTCTCTCTGCTCATTATTGACCTGATCAAACTCTAACAGATTCTTACGAATACCGAAGTTGTTACCCTCGATCTTCTTCTGTGCGCTCTCGATCGCACTGGAAAGCATTTTATGTTCTACCTGCTCACCGTCCGGCATTGCATCAAACAGCCCCTTGATACGATCGGAACCGAACAGACGCATCAGATCATCCTCAAGAGAAATATAGAAACGGGACTCACCCGGATCTCCCTGACGACCTGCACGACCACGAAGCTGGTTATCAATACGGCGGGACTCATGACGCTCTGTACCGATGATCTTAAGACCACCGAGCTCCTTTACACCCTCGCCAAGCTTAATATCCGTACCACGACCTGCCATGTTTGTTGCGATCGTTACAGCGCCCATCTGTCCGGCATCGGCGATAATCTCTGCCTCGAGCTCATGGAACTTCGCATTTAATACCTTGTGCGGGATTCCCTTCTTCTGAAGCATCTGACTGAGCATCTCTGAGGTATCGATCGTGATCGTACCCACCAGTACAGGCTGTCCCTTCTCATGTGCCTGTACAATATCAGCAACAACTGCATTGAATTTATCCTTCTTGGTCTTGTAAACCGCATCATCATAGTCAATACGTGCTATCGGAAGATTGGTTGGAACCTCAATAACATCCATACCGTAAATATCACGGAACTCCTTCTCCTCTGTCAATGCAGTACCGGTCATACCGGACTTCTTCTCATATTTATTAAAGAAGTTCTGGAATGTGATCGTAGCGAGCGTCTTGCTCTCACGCTTCACCTTCACATGCTCCTTCGCCTCAATTGCCTGATGCAGACCATCAGAGAAACGACGTCCCGGCATAATACGTCCGGTAAACTCATCGACGATTAGTACCTCATCATCCTTTACTACATAGTCCTTATCTCTTGCCATCAGAGAATGTGCACGCAGTGCAAGGTTGATATTGTGCTGCAACTCCAGATTGTCCGGATCTGCCAGGTTATCAACACCAAAGAAACGCTCCGCCTTGCGGACACCCTCTTCTGTGAGGTTCGCATTCTTCTCCTTCTCATCTACAACGTAATCACCGGTCTCCTGCTCATCCTCTGCCATCAGGATATCCATCTTGGAAAGCTCCTTGCGGGTACCTCTGGTCAGCTGCTTCACAAAAATATCACATGCCTCATAAAGCTTTGTGGACTTTCCGCTCTGTCCGGAAATGATCAACGGCGTACGAGCCTCATCGATCAATACGGAATCGACCTCATCGATAATCGCATAATGAAGCTCTCTCTGTACAAGATCCTTCTTATAAACAACCATGTTATCACGAAGATAATCAAAACCAAGCTCGTTGTTCGTCGCATATGTGATATCGCAGTTGTATGCGTCACGTCTCTCATCATTATCCATGGAGTTTAAGATCACACCGACCGTGAGACCAAGGAACTCATGTACCTTTCCCATCCACTCCGCATCACGCTTTGCGAGATAATCATTGACCGTGACAATATGAACACCCTTGCCCTCCAGTGCATTCAGATATGCCGGAAGTGTTGATACCAGTGTCTTACCTTCACCGGTACGCATCTCTGTGATACGCCCCTGATGGAGGATCACACCACCGATCAACTGTACACGATAATGTCTCATATTTAAAACACGCGTTGCAGCCTCTCTGACTGTCGCAAATGCCTCAACCAGAATGTCATCCAGTGTCTCGCCATTCGCCAGTCTCTCCTTAAACTCCGGAGTCTTTGCCTGCAGTTCTTCATCGCTCAGCGCCTCATATTCAGGAGCTAACGCTTCGATTTTATCTACAATCGGTGTAATTCGTTTCAGCTCGTGCTGGCTATGAGTGCCAAAAATCTTTGTAAATAAGCTCATATTATAACCTTACCTTTCCAATACCTGCTCCCGATCGCAGGAAAATATAATTTCAGATAATTCCGAAATTACACTCAAGTATAGCATTTTTCACATTTATAAGCAACTTTTATTTTACGACACGGCGCTGAAGCATTCTGCAGCCACACAAAAAACGGGTATCCTTTCCGGATACCCGTCTGTATATCATACACCCCACTGTATAATACCTTTCTTATATCACCATCGTCTAGAACTCCGGCTCGATCAGACCATATGTATTACCTTTTCTCTTATATACAACATTCACCTCGTCGGTAGAAGCATTGCGGAATACATAGAAACTGTGTCCGAGAAGCTCCATCTGCAGACATGCCTCCTCAGCCTCCATCGGCTTCATGGCAAATCTCTTGGAGCGGATGATCTTGATCTCCTCGTCATCCTCAATATCCTCTTCTACAAATGCCTTGCTCAGGCTGACTGCTGACTGCTGCTGATCGACAATCTTGTTCTTATATTTACGGAGCTGACGCTCAATAATCTCTTCTACAAGATCAATAGATACATACATATCATCGCTGACCTGCTCTGCTCTGACGATATTGCCTTTCATTGGGATGGTAATCTCTATCTTCTGTCTCTCCTTCTCTACACTCAGGGTCACATGAACTTCTGTCTCTGGTGTGAAATATCTCTCCAGCTTGCCGAGCTTGTCCTGAACGGCAGCCTTCAATCCTTCTGTTACGTCGATGTTCTTACCACTGATAATATACTGCATAAGTCCCCAACTCCTTTACTGTTTAGAATGGTTATATTATACTACACTACCCCGCAATTTGCAAGCAAAAATGAACAAATTGCACAAAAGCATATTCGAACTTCTCTCTCAATAACGTATCGCCGATGCCGATCATATTTCTTATGACGAACAATTTTGAATATGATTTTTGCCTTTTCAATATTTTAAAGCTCTGGAAGGCTGTGTTTGAAAATTGTCTTGTCGTTCTACGGTTTTCGAAAAATCTAAATGCTTTGCTGTTTCGATGTGTGATGAACGTGTCTTCCCGTACTCGCCTCAGGGTGGGATTCAGATGTTTCAAAGGGCACTTGCGCTCGCCACTACTTGCGCCTTGTTGTTTAAGGTGCTATGTAGTGCTGCGTAGCGCAGTGTAGCGGGAGCGTGCCCGCTGAAATAACTGAGCCCACCCAGGAGGCTCAGTCGTCCGGACACGTATTTCATCGAAACATTGCAAAGCAAAGATTTTTCAGAAAACCTAACGATCTGCGTCAATTTTCAAACACAGCCTTCCAGAGCAGTTAAACTTCAATGGCAAAAATCATAATGATATATCCTGATCATAAGAAATATGACCGGCACGTACATACTTTCCGGAAGAGAAGTTTGAATATTAAAGGGGATCATCGTTTAATTGTCACACAATTTGTCTGTCAAGATATTTTTCTGTTTTTTATATTTTTATCCTTTTTCACAAAACAAATTTTCTTGTTGACAACTATTTTTTTGTGTAAAAAATGGGTAAAAATTGTGGACAATGTGGATAACTTCGTGAATAACTCCATTTTTCCACATATTTTTCTTCCACAAAATGTGGATAACTATTCACATTTATCTCTTATCTTTGACATTTCTACTAATATAAACTCGTTTGTTTGTGCAATATGTACAATATATCCATTGTCAATCATTTTTTTCGAAAACAAATTGTCTTTTTTATCCACAAATTGTCTGACAATTCATCATTCTTATCCACATTAAGCTTCCCGCTCTCCTCATATATGCAGGAACAAAAGGGCAAAACCAGCGTTTTGCCCTCCAAGAATTACTTCGCAATTCTCGTTGGCATTCCACCACGTTACGAGCATTTTCCTATACCGGAACAAAAAAGGATGCCGGAAAATCGTATCATTTCCGACACCCTCAGGAGTCTGTTTGTATTGATGCTTAAATGAATTATTTTGCTGCAATTGCCTCGATCTCAATCAACACATCCTTCGGCAGGCGTGCTACCTCTACGCAGGAGCGTGCCGGATATGGCTCCGGGAAATATTTTCCGTATACTTCGTTGATCTTTCCGAAATCATCCATGTTCTTGATGAATACCACTGTTTTGATCACCTTGTCCATAGAGCTTCCTGCTGCCTCGACAAGATTTTTCAGATTGCCGATTGCCTGATCCGCCTGCTCTGCTGCTGTTGAACCAACAATCTCTCCGGTTGCAGGATTTACAGGGATCACTCCTGATGTGTACACAAGACCATTTACCTCGATTGCCTGTGAATATGGTCCGATTGCTGCCGGCGCCTTATCTGTACTGATTACGTTCTTCATCTTATCCTCCATTCCGCCCACAACCTTCTGTCGTCATGGGACCCCAAATTTCTTATCCATACGGATCTGTTCAGCCAACCCTGCCGGGTCGCTTCCGTTTCAAAGTATAACACGTTTCCATTTAGGATTCAAACCATACCTTACACATGGTCGAAAAAGTAAAAATAGAAGGATCGTAAAATAACCAAAAATCATTTCGGACAGCTTAGCTTCCAATATCTAAGCTGTCTTTTTGTTCTGATTTTATTATCTTCCTCTTTCCCATTTTTTCTTCTTATGGTATGATTATCAAGGTTATAAGGGAACTTTCCATTATCATTGTGAAAGTCCGGGTAAATCATCAAAAACGAAACGAGGATTATTATGTCTGAAAAAATACAACTTGGAAAAACACAGGAACTGATCGTGGTGAAAACCACAGACTTCGGAGTCTATCTTAATACGCCGGGCGGTGAGGATACGGATAAGATTCTTCTGCCAAAGGCGCAGGTTCCAAAGGGAACCCAGCTTAAGGATGCTTTGACGGTATTTGTATACCGTGATTCTGAGGATCGACCGATCGCTACCATGGAGGAGCCGGAGCTTGAATTAGGAGGCGTTGCCCGCCTAAAGGTAAAGGAAGTAACGAAGATCGGTGCTTTTCTGGAAATGGGACTTTCCAAAGACCTTCTTCTTCCCTTCAAGCAACAGCTTTACAAGGTAGAGCCGGGAGATGCCGTACTGGTAACGATGTATCTTGATAAGAGTGAGCGTCTCTGCGCATCCATGCATGTCTATGACCGCCTGCGAAACGATTCGGACTATCAGAAGGATGACGAGGTGTTTGGACGCGTCTATGAGATCAGCGACAATTTCGGTGTCTTTGTTGCCGTAGATGACAAATATTCCGCTCTGATCCCGAAGAAGGAAGTATTTGAGAAATATCGTATCAATCAGCCGGTCTATGCACGTGTCTCACAGGTTCTGGAGGACGGCAGATTGTCACTCAGTGTCAAGAAAAAGATTCCGGAGCAGATGGAAGAAGATGCCGAATTTATCCTGCATCGTCTGGAAGATGCCGATGGTTTTCTGCCATATCACGACAAGAGCGCGCCGGAGGAGATCAAAGCACATTTCCATATGAGTAAGAATGCGTTCAAGCGTGCGATCGGACGTCTGATGAAGGAGGGCTATATCACCATCGGTGATGACGGCATCCGCATGAAATAGTACAATTTTTCCTATATCCTAAATAAGGACGAGCTTATGTCAATCATATGCCCGTCCTTTTGTCATTTTATTCTATATAATTTTATTTAATAACATCCTATTCGGTAAAATTCTATTCGACAAAGCTTCCGAACTGACGGAAACGCTCGTACCTCTTCCGCGTAAGCTCATCCGGATCCATCGCAAGAAGTCCCGGAATTTCCTCAAGCAGCGTTTTTTGAAGTTCTGCTGTCACATCGGTCAGATGATTTTCAAGGCCATCCTCCGGCTCCGCAAACATTCTGTCCGCAACATGATTCTCTAACAGGTCTTTCGCTGTCATTTTCATTTTCTCTGCAGCCTCCGCGACTCTGGTCGGATCCTTCCACAAAATACTGGAAAATCCCTCCGGCGATAAGATGGAATATACAGCATGCTCTAACATCCACACCTGATCTGCCACGGCAAGTGCCAGCGCACCGCCACTGCCTCCTTCACCGATAAAAATGCTGATGATCGGCGTCTTTAAACGGGACATCTCCATAAGGTTTCTCGCAATTGCTTCTCCCTGTCCGCGCTCCTCTGCACCGACACCCGGAAATGCACCGGCTGTGTTGATAAACGTGATCACCGGGCGTTTAAACTTCTCCGCCTGTTTCATCAGACGAAGTGCCTTACGGTATCCCTCCGGATTTGGCTGTCCGAAATTGCAGTTGACATTTTCCTCTAAGGTATGTCCCTTCTGGATTCCGATGACGGTAACCGGTTGCCCCTTCAGACTGGCGATTCCACCAATCACTGCACCATCATCTCCAAATAAACGATCTCCGTGAAACTCCATGAAATCATCAAAAATCTCTTCGATAAATTGCTTCGTGCTTGGCCGGTCGATCTGGCGGGCAATGGTCACGGATCTCATACTCTCATTCATTTCCATTCCCTCGCTTTCCCGTCTGATGAAGTTTCAAAATTTTTCCAAGCTCGCCGCGAAGCTCCTCACGGTGAACAATTCTGTCTACAAAACCATGATCCTGCTGAAATTCTGCTCTCTGAAATCCCTCCGGCAGCTTCTGGTGGATCGTTCCCTGGATCACACGCTGACCGGCAAAACCGATCAGTGCTTTAGGCTCTGACAAAATAATATCGCCTAACATCGCAAAGCTTGCTGTAACACCACCCGTTGTCGGATCCGTCAATACGGTGATATATAACAGCCCTGCTGCATCGTGGCGTCCCAGTGCCTCGGACACCTTCGCCATCTGCATCAGCGAAATGATTCCCTCCTGCATTCTGGCTCCACCGGATGTGGTGAAGATAATGACCGGAAGCTTTTCTCCGGTCGCATACTCCACTGCTCTGGTGATCTTCTCACCAACAACGGAACCCATGCTTCCCATCATAAAATGACTGTCCATAATAGCAATTACCGCATCGTTGCCTTCAATCTGACAACGACCGGTAACAACGGCCTCCCGAAGTCCGGTTTTGTCCTGTGCCTTTCCTACGATCCGATCATAATCCGGATACTCCATCGGATTCTCCGGGATCATATCCGCATCGAACTCCTGAAAGGAACCTTCATCACAGGTAACCGCAATACGCTCTGCCGGTGTCATACGAAAATGTGCACCACAGCTCGGGCAAAGCTTATACTCCGTGATCTCCTTCTTGTAAATGATCATCTTACAGGTATTACACTTGATCCACATACCATTTGGTATCGACGGCCCCTGTTCTTTTTTCTTTTTATCTGATTTTTTCCTGTCTGTCTGTGGTTCCAGAGAAAAATATTTTTTCCTTTTGCTGAATAAATTCACAAGATCCATCCTTTCTGTCTGTCCCATTTTATGTACAGATGAAATGTCATGCTTTCATAATATAAGCAGAACTTCTTGGATTCAATTCAAATCCTACGAAAATTATTTCAAAATCTTCTCCTCGATAAATGAGGTATCAAACTCCCCGGCAATATAATCGGGATGGCTCAGTATCATCCCCTGAAAATCAATGTTTGTATCTATGCCATCAATAACAAATTCATAGAGAGCTCTGCGCATTTTGGCAATTGCCTCCTCGCGGTCCCTGCCATGCACGATCACCTTTGCGATCATAGAATCATAGTATGGCGGGATCACATAATCCTGAAATACTGCCGCATCCACACGAAGTCCAAGACCTCCTGCCGGCAGCAACAAGGATCGGATCTTACCCGGGCATGGTGCAAAGTTTCTGTCCGGATTCTCTGCATTGATACGGCACTCGATCGCATGTCCACTGATATGAATATCATCCTGCGTCATAGAAAGCGACTCACCGGCAGCGATCCGGATCTGTTCCTTGATAATATCAACGCCCGTTACCATCTCCGTAACCGGATGCTCCACCTGCACTCTTGTGTTCATTTCCATGAAATAAAATTCCCCGGATCTGTCATAAAGAAACTCGATCGTGCCTGCACTCTGATAACCGGCAGCCTTTGCTGCTCGGACTGCAGCCGCACACATTTCCTCGCGTTTCTCCTGTGTCAGTGCCGGAGACGGTGACTCCTCCAGAACCTTCTGATTCTTTCTCTGCAGAGAACAGTCTCTCTCTCCCAAATGAACCACATTGCCCTGCTGATCTCCTAACACCTGCACCTCAATATGTCTGGCATTCTCGATAAGCTTCTCCATATAGACAGCATCATCGCCGAAGCCCGCCATTGCTTCTGATTTGGCAGATTCATATGCATTCTCCAGCTCATCACGGCTGCGCACAATACGAATGCCCTTTCCGCCGCCACCGGCTGATGCTTTGACCATCACCGGATAACCAAGCCGGTCTGCCACCTCATATGCTTTATCAAGACTCTCAATAACGCCGTCGCTGCCCGGTATTACCGGGACTCCGGCCTTGATCATCATTTCTCTTGCGTTTGCTTTGTTGCCCATTGCATCGATCACGGACGGACTTGGTCCAATGAATTTGATGTTGCATACCTCACACATTGATGCAAATGTACTGTTCTCGGACAGAAAACCAAAGCCCGGATGAATTGCCTGAATCTTCTTCTCTACAGCCACACTGATTATGTTCTGCATATTCAGATAACTCTCAGCCACCTTCGCACCACCGATGCAGACAGCTTCATCTGCCATCTGTGTATGCAGAGCATCTCTGTCTGCCTCCGAAAATACAGCAACCGTTCTAATTCCCATCTCACGACAGGCCCGTATAATACGAACAGCTATTTCACCACGGTTCGCAATTAATATTTTGTCAAACATGCGCTCCTCCATCCCTTTTATGATCAGCCGATCATAAAGATAAATTCTGCCTGTGCAGCAACCTTTCCATCCACATAGGCTGTTCCCTGACCGATTCCGGCATTTTTCTTAAGCTTTACAATAGAAACCTCCATACGAAGGGTATCTCCAGGCACTACCTTCTGCTTAAATTTTGCATTCTTGATACCACCAAAATATGCGGTCTTACCCTTAAACTGCTCCTGGGAAAGAATTGCCACCGCACCGGCCTGTGCCATCGCCTCAACGATCAGCACTCCGGGCATAACCGGCTCTCCCGGAAAATGACCCGCAAAAAACGGCTCGTTCATCGATACGTTCTTGAGCGCTGTTACACTCTCTCCCGGTACCATATCTAAAATGCGGTCTACTAACAGAAACGGCTGACGATGCGGAATGATCTCCATGATCTGTTTAATGTCCATTAAATAATCCATTTCGGTCTCCTCTCTTTATCCGATTCTGAATAACGGCTGTCCAAATTCTACGAAATCACCATCCTGAACCAGAACTTCTTTGATTGTACCTCCGACCGTACTTGGAACCTCATTCATAAACTTCATTGCCTCAATAATGCAGAGTGTATCTCCCTCTGCAACGGTATCTCCAACCTTTACAAACGGATCCTTGTCCTGTGCCGGCTTTGCATAGAAGGTTCCAACGATCGGTGCTGTAACAACACTGCCTTCCTCCTGTGCCTCAACAGCCGGTGCAGAACCGCCTGCCATTGCCTCTCTTGCCCCATTCTGTACGGACGCAACAATGTCCTGCAAATCTGAAAGTGATGGAGCCTCCGGGATCTCCGGCTGTACCGGTAACACCTGCTGGCTTGCTGCCTTGCCGCCATTTCCACGCACCAGACGAAGTCCGTCATTCTCTCTCGTCAGTTCCATTTCTGCCAGATCTGTTTCCTCAAACAGATCGATCAACTGCTTAATCTCTTCGTAACGCATGCTTCCTTCCTTTCCAATCTGCCCTCCGGCAGATATATCCATAAATAATTCCTACTCAGCCTTCCACTTCTTAAAACACAGCACGGCGTTGTGTCCGCCAAAACCGAGAGAATTTGATAATACATACTCCACGTTATCCACCTGACGACCCTCATTCGGGATGATGTCCAGATCACATTCCGGATCCGGTGTCTTGTAATTGATCGTTGCCGGCAGGAAATTATCCTGTATTGCCTTAACACAGATAATCGACTCGATCGCACCGGCTGCTCCCAACAGATGACCTGTCATAGACTTGGTCGAGCTTACCGGCACCTTATATGCCGCATCTCCCATTGCAAGCTTGATTGCTGCTGTCTCACCTATCTCATTGGCATGTGTACTTGTTCCATGTGCATTGATATAGGATACCTGCTCCGGTGTAATTCCGGCTTCCTCCATAGCAAGCTCCATTGCCCTTGCAGCACCGGAGCCATCCGGCAGTGGTGTTGTGATATGGTATGCATCTGCATTGGAACCATAGCCAACGATCTCGCCATAGATCTTTGCACCACGCGCTTTTGCATGCTCTAACTCCTCCAGGATCAGTACACCTGCCCCCTCAGACATAACGAAACCGTCTCTGTCCTTGTCAAACGGCTTACACGCATCCTTTGGATCCGGATTCTTGGATAATGCTGTCAGATTCGTAAATCCTGCAATACCGATACGGCAGATGGCTGCCTCAGCACCGCCCGCAAACATGACATCCTGACGTCCATCCTTGATCTGACGGAATGCATCACCGATCGCATTTGTTCCGGTCGCACATGCAGTCACCACGTTCTCGCAGATTCCCTTTGCACCATAACGGATCGCAATATTTCCTGCTGCCATATTGCCGATCGTCATCGTGATAAACAACGGAGAAACCCTTGCCGGTCCCCTGTCGTTCATCTTGGTAACCTGCTCCTCCATGGTCATCAGTCCACCGACACCGGAGCCTACAATAACACCGACTCTGTCCGCATCTTCCTTTTCCATATCAAGACCACTGTCCTCAAATGCCTGCACTGCTGCACCAAGCGCATACACTGCAAACAGATCGTTTCTCTTGACATCCTTCTTTGTCATGTAAAGCTCCGGATCAAACCCCTCTACCTCTCCGGCAATCTTTACCTTGAACTCTTCCGTGTCAAACTTTGTGATCATCTTGATTCCGCACTTGCCCTTCCGGATATTATCCCAGAAAGTATCCACTGTGCTTCCGAGAGGTGTCACCGCACCCATTCCTGTTACAACAACTCTTCTAGCCATATTTCTTACCCTCATTTCTCTCAGTCTCTGCAACTGTCTGTTCGCTACATTACCATTCCGCCATCAACATTAAGCACCTGACCGGTAATATAATTATTCTCTGCAAGGAACACTGCTGCTCTGGCAATATCCTCAACCTTTCCGGCTCTCTTAAGCGGAATTGCATTTAAGATTGCCTCCTGCACATCCTCCTTCAACACTGCTGTCATATCTGTTTCAACAAAACCCGGAGCGATCGCATTACAGGTGACTCCTCTTGACGCCAGCTCCTTTGCGGTAGATTTGGTCAGACCAATGATACCCGCCTTGGACGCCGCATAATTTGCCTGTCCGATATTGCCGTTGATGCCGACTACAGATGCCATGTTAATGATTGCTCCGCTTCTCTGTTTGAGCATTACACTGCTCGCATGGCGGATCATATTAAAAGTTCCCTTCAGGTTGGTATTGATCACATCGTCAAACTGCTCCTCAGTCATCCTCATCAAAAGCATATCCTTCGTAATACCTGCATTATTGACAAGCACATCCACACTGCCAAGCTCCTTCTTGACCGTTTTGATCATGTCAGCCGCAAATGCAAAATCACTGACATCACCCTGTACCGGCTTGCAGATCACACCAAACGCCTCGATCTCCTTCACGGTCTCCTCATCCAGATGACTGTGATAATTCAATACGATATTACATCCCTCTTCGGCAAATGCCAGAGCGATCGCCTTGCCGATGCCCTTGGCTGCTCCTGTCACAATGACGTTTTTTTCTTTTAACATAATTCCTCCTAAATCACATCTTCCAGGATCTACACGATCTCATGAAGCTTTTTGATTGTTTTGTCCAGAGAGGATAAATCCTCTACATTCATGATATTCACTCCCTTGAGTGTTCTCTTCACAAAACCGGTCAATGCTTTTCCCGGTCCTAACTCAATAAAAGTATCCGCCCCCTGCTCATTCATGTTGCGGATGATATCTGCCCATCTTACCGGACAGCAGATCTGCTTTGTCAAAATCGGAATGATGTCATCCTTTGATGGCACCACCTGTGCATTCACATTGGTATAAACCGGTATCTTCATATCGCTGATATGCATTTTCTCAAGCTCCGGCTTTAAACGGTCGGAGGCTGGCTGTAACAGGCTTGTATGGAAAGGACCGCTCACCTTCAGCTTAACGGCAAGCTTTGCCCCCTTTTCCTTGGCAAGCCTTGCTGCCTCTGCAACCGCCTCTGTCTTACCGGCGATTACGATCTGACCCGGCGCATTGTAATTGGCAGGGACCGCCAGTCCCTTTCCAAGAGCCGTTGCCTCCTCACATGCCTCCTCGACCAGATCTTGATCCAGTCCGATGATCGCATACATTGCTCCCTCACCGGAAGGCACTGCCTCTGTCATAAATCTCCCTCGCTTCTGCACCAGTGCAACGGCCTCCTCGAAGTCCATCGCTCCGCTGGCAACATAAGCGGAATATTCGCCAAGGCTTAATCCGGCTGTCATATCCGCACGGATGCCCTGCTCCTCAAGCACTTTGAATGCCGCAATACTCATTGTTAAAATTGCAGGCTGTGCATACTCTGTCTCTCCTAATTTCTGTTCATCCTGAAAACAAATATCCTTAATCGAATATCCCAATACGGCATCTGCCCGATCAAATATATCCTTAGCCACACTGTAATTCTGGTACAGTTCCTTTCCCATACCTGCATATTGTGCACCCTGTCCACTAAACATAAATACAGTTTTCATGAAAACTCCTCCACGCTTTAAAAGACAGTGCGATCCGATAACAAAATGATGAGAACCCCGTTGGACGAGATCCTCATCTTTACGGTCTTCACTGTCCGTTTCATCTGCTTGCTGGCGATAATCGTCTTATTTGTTGTTCTCAACAAAGTCTACGATATCTTTTACGGTAACAATAGATTCCGGATCTTCAATTGATACTTCAAACTCGTCTTCAATATCATTGATGATCTGGAAAACATCCAAAGAATCAGCGTCAAGATCATCCTTTACATTTGTATCCAGTGTGATCTCCTCTTCATCCTTTCCAAGCTGTGAAGCAATGATTTCTCTGATCTTCTCAAATACCATTTTCAGTTCCTCCTAAAGAAATTAGTTAATTTTGTTTTATATTGACTGTGATATCACAGTAATACACATGCTCATCCTACCATTGTATCAGCAGTGTTCCCCATGTCAAGCCTCCTCCGAAGCCGCAGAGGATCAACTTGTCCCCCTCATGAAGAAGTCCCTTTTCATTCATTTCATTGAGCGCGATCGGAATACTTGCTGCGGAAGTATTGCCATAATGCTCAATATTGGTATAAAAGCGATCCATCGGAAGCTTTAACTTCTTTGCTGCCACCTCAACGATCCTTGCATTTGCCTGATGCGTGATAAAATATGTAATCTCATCCTTTGATACACCGGACTTTTCAAGCACGTTCTCGATGCTTGACACGATCTTCTTGGTTGCAAACTTAAACACAGCTCTTCCATCCATCGTGACATGACCACATTCTGCCTGCGGCTCTATCTCATTAAAAGCATTGGCCGGTGCCAGACGCCGTGCTGTAAGAACAGCACAATCCTCACCCTTTGCTCCAAGCTCTTCCATCAGAATACCCTGCTGTGATTCAGAACGCTCCAGCAGCACGCCTGCTGCGCCATCTCCAAATAACACACATGTCGAGCGGTCCTGCCAGTCAACGATCTTGGATAATATCTCTCCTCCGATCACCAGCGCGTTCTTATACACACCACAGCGGATAAACTTATCCGCAACACTCACACCATACAAGAATCCCGAGCAGGCTGCCGTCACATCAAATGCTACTGCATTAACTGCACCGATCTCCTTTTGTACCATACACGCAGCACTCGGTGTGCAATAATCCGCCGTAACGGTCGCAACAACAATAAGATCAATATCCTCCGGTGCGATCCCGGCTCTCTCTATAATCTGTCTGGCGGCTTTCGTCGTGTAATACGATAAATCTTCGCCCCCCGAAATATGTCTTTCTCCAATCCCCGTTCTCTGTCTGATCCACTCATCACTGGTATCCATAATCTGTGCCAGATCATCATTGGTAATCACCTGACTCGGAATACCCGCCCCCGTGGCCACTATTCTTGATGTAACCATTTTCTGCTCCTGTTCCTTTTCATATTCACATATCAAGTATATGACACAATACCTCATTACGTCAACACTTGTTTGCAAACGAATTAGGCAAATTTAGATACCAACTCCAGAGAAGCCAGCAAAACATCTGCCTCCAGAGGCTTCGGAATCAAATGCTTGACACCGATGCTTTTCACTTCCTCCATGGTTCCGGCATCACAAAGAGAGCTTAACATCAATATCTTCACAGCCGGATCCTGCTTTTTGAGTATCTCTGCTGTCTCAAGACCATTGAGCCCCGGCATTATGATGTCCAGTATAACAATATCCGGCTTCAATTCCTTGTAAAGCTCGATTGCCTCTTCTCCATCCTTGGCATAACCGATCACTTCATATCCGTTATCTTCCACGATATCCTTGATCTGCTTAGATGCAAAGGGGGAATCATCAACCACCATAATTGTTGTACTCATACGTCGTCTCCTCCATTCTGTTGAAACTCAAACTGAATAATAAACCGAACAAATCCCTGACCATTCCGATAAACAAGCATAATATGATACGCCTGCTCATCTCTGCCATAATCCGGATCGTTTTCTCCAAAATATTCCGGCACAGACAGCTTGGAAACACTGTCCGTCAGCGTATTGATCTTGGATACGATCCTTCCACAGACAACATTCATATATTCATTGATATATAATGCCCGCTCCTCCTCCGGCGGCATGCCGCCTCCATACATTCCCGACAGGATCTGGCGATACATATCATGGTTCATTTCGCAACGGATGTTCGCCAGAAAAAATCCTCTTGTGTGTATCATAACTGTGATGATATCACTGTCTCTGCACTGCTTCGAGTCGATCTTTTCCAGATCAACCCCTGCCAGAATCTTCGTCACTGCCATGACTTCCCGTCCGGGGATGCGAAGTATGTCCCGAATATCTTCCAAAACGCTCCACCTCCTCCGTACTTTACTGGTTGTCTTAATCAGATTATCAGTAAGTATCTTTAAAACAAGTCATTTTCTTCAAGGCCAAAACGCTTATTTCTTATTTGTCGAAAAAACGCATTCTTGCATTCTCCGAGGTCCTCTTTGGTTCATTGCCGCCCTTAGGACTGCTGTATAAATTCTCAAAGGATCTTGTCATCGTCCGCTTACATTCCTTGCAGAATCGTCCGGTCAGGATCGGCGCACCGCACTTCTCACACTGGATCACCACCCCGGATTCTTTTGAAAAGCTCAGACGTTCCTCTCGGATCCAGCGCTTCAGCTGCTGAATCGGTACCTCTGTTTCCTCAGAAATAACAGAGATTGAACTGCTCGGATTCTTTAAAATATATTCCTTGACAACACTGAACTTTTCTTCCATCTTGCGGCGGCACTTCGGACACAGCGGTGATCCGTCAAAATTAAATATTGCCCCACACATTTTGCAATTTCTTACGTCCATATCCTACTCTCCTTAATTGCCTTGTCCAATACATACACACAAAAAATAAATCCTGCGGATCCCTGTCTCTTTCAACACGGCAGAACAAGCCTCCATCGTGCTTCCCGTCGTGTAAATGTCATCCATGATTATAACACACTCCGGTATCTGATTCAACTCCCGCACCTGTCTGCCCACCGAAAATGCCCCTGCCAGATTCCGCTTACGTTCTCCCGCCGAAAGCTCCTTCTGCGGTCTGGTATCCTTAATTCTGGCAATCATTTCTGTTCCTACCGGCAGTCCGCTAAGCTTGCCAAAATGTCTGGCAAGAATCTCTGCCTGATTATATCCTCTTCTGCGGTAACGTGCCGGATGAACCGGCACCGGCACAAGCATTCCGGCACCGGTTTGTTTGACCCAGCTCCCATAATGCCTGTATAATTCTTCCGCATAAACAGCACCATATTCCCTGCGGCTGCTATATTTGAAGCGTGCCATCGATTCCTGCATGATACCGTCATAGACAAACAACGCTCTTCCCGCCTCAAACGAACGACTGTTATCCCTGCAGTCCCCGCAAAATTCCTCATCTTCCTCAAGAGGCTTTCCGCATCGCATGCACCGTGGTTCCCGTATATATTGAATATATGTGTGACAGCCGGCACAAATCCCATGCATTCCTGCCGGAAGCACGTCATCACATACCGGACATCTCGCCGGATAAATAAAATCAAGCACTCTGTCACGAAAGCATCCCTGCATCTGCCACCTCCAGTTCCTGAATCCGCTGGCACAGGCTGGAATATCTCTTCTTCTCGTTGATATTGCAGATCATCTGATCCACCATCCTTCTGCTGCCAACGATCGTCACGCACTTTTTGGCACGCGTCACTGCCGTATATAAAAGATTGCGGTTAAACAACATCTTCGGTCCGCTCAGCAGCGGAATGATCACTGCAGGATACTCACTTCCCTGCGACTTATGTATAGTGATCGCATATGCAAGCTCTAATTCCTCCATCTCACTAAATTCATACTCCGCGATCTTTCCTTCCTCAAATTCCACCGTCACGCTCTCCGTCAAGGCTGAGATCGTCCGGATCACTCCACTGTCTCCGTTGAAAACACCCTCTCCCTCTTCGCAGACATCTCCATAAGGATTATACTTCTTCCATTTGAGCTGATAGTTGTTTTTGATCTGCATCACTTTATCATTCTCGCGGAATAAAACACCGTGAAATTCTCTTTCAACCTTGTCCGGCGATGACGGATTCAGATACTTCTGCAGTACATCATTCAGATTCAGCACACCCAATTCACCTTTACGCATCGGTGCCAGAACCTGAATATCATACGGAGATGCGTTGACATACGGTGGCAGTTTCTGGACGATCAGCTGGATCACCACATTGATGATATCCTGAGGCTGATTCCTCTCGAGACTGAAAAAGTCCCTGCTCTCCTTCCTATATTCCACAGGCTCTCCCCGGTTGATCCGGTGGGCATTTAAAATAATATCGCTCTCTGCCGCCTGACGGAATACCTTTTCCAGACGAACCACATGACAAAACTTTGACCGGATGATATCCTTTAGCACATTGCCCGGTCCCACAGATGGAAGCTGGTTGGCATCTCCCACCATAATCAGGCGCGTTCCCGGCACAAGTGCCTGCAACAACGCATGCATCAGATAAATATCCACCATAGACATCTCATCAATGATCACCACATCTGCCTCCAGCGGCTGCAGCTCGTTTCGTTCAAAATGCATACCGTCGCGGTCATCCCCGTCCACAGCACCATTTAACTCGAGCAGACGGTGGATCGTCTGCGCTTCATAACCGGTCGTCTCGGACATTCTCTTTGCCGCTCTGCCGGTCGGCGCCGCCAGAAGAATATCCATTCCCTCTTCCTCAAAAATACGCACAATGGTATTGATCGTTGTGGTTTTTCCGGTACCGGGTCCACCCATGATCACCATCACACCATTTTGCAGTGCCTGAAAAACAGCCCTACGCTGCATCTCATCCAACTCTATCTTCTCGGAACGCTCCACCTCCCGGACCTTCCTTTCCAGATCAGATTCCTTCACCGGAAAGTCCAGATTCAGATCAAGCAGCATTCTGGCACAATTCATCTCCATATAATATAACCGACCGTAATAAAGACATCGCTCTCCGTCAATCTCCCGGCAAATGATCTGTTTATTCATGCACAGCTCGTCCACATGGCAGTCGATCAGTGCCGGCTCCAGTCCAAGAAGCTGCGCCGTCACATCGACAAGCTCTCTCTGCGGCAGGTAACAATGTCCCTGTACCGTGGACTGCTGCAGACAATAGACGATCCCCGCCTGAATACGGAAATCCGAATCCTCATAAAATCCAGCCTGACGCGCGATCTCATCTGCAATCTTAAAGCCCACGCCGGAAATATCCTCTGCCAGCTTATACGGATTGGTTCTTAGAACCTCATACATTTCCTGACCATACTGTCTGTATATCTTGACAGCCAGATTCATACTGATTCCATAATCCTGCAAAAAGAGCATCGCCTGTCTCATCTCTCGCTTCTCGTTAAACTGACCGGCAGCCTGGATCGCAAGCTTCATGCTGATCCCCTTGACCTCTGCAAGCCGCTCCGGTTCCTCCTCAAAGATCCGAAAGGTATCCTCCTTAAACTTCTTGACGATCCTCGCCGCAAGTGCCGGTCCAATCCCCTTGATCGCACCGGAACCTAAGTACTTTTCGATCGCCATGGAATCCTCCGGCTGCTTCTCCTCATAAGAGGTCACCTTCATCTGCTCTCCGTATTCTTTATGAAAGACCATATCTCCCCGGACAACAAGATACTGTCCCTCCGCCACATAAGAAAAACAGCCGACGCAGCAGATGTCATCGTCCCATTCCGGGTGTGACAAATGCAGTACCGTGTATCCGTTCTCTTCATTACGAAAAACGATATTCTCTACATATCCTTCGATCTCTTCCATTTCATCCCCCTTTTCCGCCATCTTCCTTCTGCCAAAACTTCCTTTTACAGAAAAACAGCCACTGCAAATAAACAGCGGCCCGTTTGTATGTATATTGTGATTACAGCTTGTACTGTTGCTTCAGATTATCGTATAACTGCTGCGCAAGACCGATCTGACCACTTTCCGTGACCGTATCTGCAAGCTGCTCATTGCGCATATCAGCAAACATCTTGGTGTATTCGCCTTCTTCGTCTTCATTCTCGACAGTTTTCTTGGCTTCCTCGATCATCTTCTGTACGAAATATGACTCAAAGCTTTTGCAGGCTTCCATCAGTTCTTCGTCGGAAGAATCCTTACCGATCCCACCGATCTTGTCAGAGGTTCCTGCTGCAGATGCACTGCTGATCCGTGATGCATAACTGTCGTATAATGATGATACATCTAAAACTGAACTCATAGGAGCTGCTCCTTCCTAACCGGATAAGCTGCACACAGCCATCCGTTCACTGATTATGACCGCAGGTTGTTCGCCTGCTGCAACATCTCATCGGATGCGGTAATTGCCTTGGAATTCATCTCATAAGCACGCTGTGTAACGATCATGTCAACCATCTCGTCCACTGCCTGCACATTGGATGCCTCAAGATATCCATTCTTAACAATACTGCGCTTTAATGCAGCATCATCCCCCTCAATGCGGGCATCTCCGGAAGCATCTGTCGCCAGATAATAGCTGTCACCCGCCTTCTCCAATCCATTTGGATTATTGAACTGTGCCATACCGATATTGATACCAAGCGGAAGTGAATTGCCATCATCTCCCACATAACCGATACCGCCATAGTTATCAAAGCGAAGCTTCGAGGTATCCACATCCTTATCAAAGCTTATCTCCTTGCCGGTCGAATCCAACACTGCATATCCTTCCTGTGTCGTCAAAGACCATCCGCCGGATGTATTTTTAGAAAGATTAAAATGACCGTTTCTGGTATAGCAGATCGTACCGTCCGGCTTTTGCACCATGAACAGTCCATCTCCCTCAACCGCAAAGTCAAATGCAGCATTGGTCGTTGTAAAGGATCCTTGTGTAAACTGCGTTGCGATCGATCCCACCTTCACACCAAGTCCGACCTGCGCTCCGATCGGCTTCTGATTCCCCTCGGAATCGGTCGTCTTCTTCTGGATATTCTGATATAAAAGTGACTGGAAACGTGTCGTCTCCTTCTTGTAACCTGTTGTATTGATATTGGATAAATTGTTGGACAACGTATCCATACTGGTCTGCTGTGCCTTCATGCCGGAAGCAGCCGTCCAAAGAGCTCTCATCATAATGCTATCTCACACCTTTCATCAAACCTTGCCGACATCATTAACCGAATGATTCAACAGGCTGTCCTGTGTCTGAATCATCTTCTGTCCTGCCTCATATGCCCGGGTGATCGTGATCATGTCCACCATCTGGTCGATCACATTGACATTGGACTGCTCCGTATAGCCCTGTTCCAGAGAATAGGTTCCCTTGATCGCCGTTGCACCGTCCACTGTCTCCCAGAAATTATCTCCGTGCTGTTTAAGATAATTATAATCCTCAAAATCCGTGATCTGAATGGTATCCACATAAACATTATCCGCATATACAGCACCATCTCTGTCGATCACGATCTTAGCAGCATCCGTAGGAACCTGAAGGTCTCCCCCCTCTCCCTGCAGATGATTGCCATCACTGTCAACAATAAATCCATCTCGCGTCGCGGTAAAACAGCCATTCCGGGTGTAATAGGTCTTATCTTCCCCTTTGGCATTAGTTGCGCGAACCGTAAAAAAGCCGCTTCCCTGAATCGCAATATCGTATGTATTCTCCGTCTGTCTCAGAGAACCCTGATCCCAGTTCGTATAAGTCTCACCGATCTTAACCCCAAGGCTCATCCTTCCGATCGGCTCATCCACAAAGCCATTGGAACGGTCACGGATCTTGTAGGTCAGCATCTCCTTGAATGCCTGACTGGTCACCTGCTCCTCTTTGTAACCGATCGTTGCCGAATTGGCAAGATTATTGGATATAATATCCAATCTCTTCTGCTCATTATACATGCCTGTATATGCGGTATATAAACCTCTTGTCATGGGCGGCCTCCTTCTTAGAACATCCCGGAAAAACTTCAACTGACCGGATGGAAATCCAGTCAGTCTGTCTCATAATATATTATCGGCAATCTGCCAATATTTCTTAATCCTCATCGCGCTTTCCGCTCAAAAATTCCACGAACTGACCGGTACCGATCGCTACTGCGGTCATCGGATCCTCTGCGGTCATTGTTGTGATGCCTGTCTTCTCCTCGATCAGCTCCTCCAGACCATAAAGAAGGCTTCCGCCTCCGGTCAGGACGATTCCACGGTCAGAAACATCTGCTGCAAGCTCTGGTGGTGTCTTCTCCAGTACGCTGTGAACAGCTTCCACGATCTGAGATGTGATCTCCTTTAAGGCATCCATCGTCTCATCGGAGGTAACAGTGATCGTCTTAGGAAGACCTGTTACAAGGTTACGTCCACGTACATCCATGGAAACAACCTCCGGACGCTTATATGCAGATCCAATCTGAATCTTGATATCCTCTGCGGTGCGCTCACCGATCAGCAGATTATGTGTCTTACGCATGTAACGTACGATCGCCTCATCAAAGTCATCGCCGGCAACCTTGATCGAAGTGCTGACAACGGTACCACCAAGGGAAATAACAGCGATATCTGCTGTACCGCCTCCGATATCAACGATCATATTACCACATGGTCTGGAGATATCGATACCGGCACCGATTGCTGCCGCAATAGGCTCCTCAATGATCGCAACCTCACGTGCACCTGCCTCGTAGGTTGCATCCTCAACCGCCTTCTTCTCTACCTCTGTAACACCGCTTGGTACACAGACGCTGATGCGCGGCTTTCTGAAACGTGTCTTACCACATGCCTTCTGAATGAAATAGCGCAGCATCTTCTCTGTCACGGTGTAATCAGAAATCACACCCTGACGCAGCGGTCTTACTGCCACAATATTACCAGGTGTACGTCCAAGCATCAGACGTGCATCCTCTCCGATTGCTTTGATCTTATTCGTATCACGATCAAATGCAACAACTGACGGCTCCCTTAAAACAACACCCTTTCCCTTTATATATACAAGTACATTGGCTGTACCAAGATCAATTCCGATATCACTACCAACCATTTTATTTTCTCCTTTCCATGCATCCTATTTCTCTATTTTTTCCGTTTTGTAACAAAAATAAACGTATTCTATGTTATTATATACCATTTTTCTGAGTTTTCAAAGTGTATTTTAAATTTCTGGCAATATTTCAGAAAAAAGTTATAATTACGCATTGAAACTGTACGATATGTATATTACACTGGATTCATATTGGATGAAAATCGGGATTTGTGCTGGTTTTCCATGCGGAAAATACTATGCCTGCAATCTTAAACATGCAGGCTGAGAAAGGATTATAAAATTTCTATGACAACTACTGCTGTTTTTAAACACCGTGAAATACGCGCCGTCAGCCATTTCTGTGCCTGGCGCATTTCCAGATATATACTGATCATTCTGCTTGTTCCTCTTTCTGCGCTGCATTATCCGTCTGCGTTTTATATTATCGCAGCACTGGCTGCACTTCCTGCCGCCGTCAATCTGGCGCTGGATTCCTCTTACCCGGAGCGAAACAATGAGGCTCTCCGGCAGGCAGCACATCCGGACATCATGAAACAGTATCACTTTTCCCGCACCCGTTATCAGGCAGAGCGCTTCGGCTTTGTACTTGCTCTGATCCTGCTTCTTGTGTGGCAGTGGATCCAGCCCACCGAATACTGGTATGACTTTCCGCTCGGCCGCGTTCCGGTCATGGTGCTTTTCTTCTACTATATCAGCCAGACCGTCTTTTATTTCTGTTATCGTTTTGCGATCCGCAAAGCATGCCGATGATTCTTATAAATTATAAAGAAGACGGTTTCTTCGTCTGCTCCTGAAAATACTGATAAATATCCTGTACGGTCTGATAGGTCAGGCTGGATGTGTCCTCCGTTTTCGCCGCCTCCTTTAAAACCTCCGACATGGACTGCGCCATCTGAGCTGCCTCTGAGCGCTGTGCATTCAGATATGACTCTAAAATTCCTGCAAAGCCGGAAATGCTCTGCGAAGCCCCCAGAAGACTGTCACTGCTGTCTGATCCTCCAAGAAGCCCGCTTAAGCTCTCAAGTCCCTGCACACCACTCAGTGATGAGGTAAGACCTGAACTGACCGCATTCATAAGTCCCGATGTCCCGGAGCTATCACTGTCATCTCCGGAAAGTGCATGAAACATCGTACTCATGGAGTTGTGGTCGATCATATACTGATAATATAAATCCCTCGAAAGATTCGACAGGGATGAAACAGATGAAATATCTGACATAACAATCCTCCAACGTCCAAAACAATATCTACTGCCCTTAAGAATACCATGTGATCTAGCGGCAGTCAACTATCGTGTACTGCAGTTCCCCGTAACGCTCATTGATCCTCGGAATATAAATAATATCCATCACACAGCCGCTTGCATTCCCCTGCTCCAGAGATTCCCACACCGCCTCGGAATATTTGGCGCAGATTTCCTTCTTCATGCACTGATCGATCTGAAAATCCACCAGATTATAACGTCTGCCCTGATCAAGCACCATAAAACTCCCTACCTGTCCCTCTTTGCCACGGATCTTCACAGAAAGAATCTCCAGACCACGCTTTGCAAAAAGAGCACCCTTATTCTGCTCGCCTACCGGCTGCAACAGATTCAGTTCACGCACCAGATTGCCGCTCACCTCCGCAAGCGCCACCTCACGGTCGATCGTTATCTTTTCGATCAGATCCTTCGGAGTCAGTCTGCACCGCTCATTTAAGGCATCCCGAAGAGACTCAAGCTTCTCCTCCTTCAGCGAAAATCCCGCAGCCATGGCATGACCGCCATATTCAAGCAGAAGCGATGCACAGGCATTTAATTCCTGCTGCATGTGATAGCCCGGGATTGATCTGCCGGAGCCCTTCAGATGATCTCCGGATCTGGTCAATATCATCGTCGGACGGTAATATTTCTCCTTGATCCTTCCTGCCACAATGCCCGCAACACTCTCCGGACACTCCTCCACAAATACAACAAGCACGTTTTGGTCCAGATATCCTTCCTCTTCAATCTGTTTTACTGCCTGTTCGGTTGCCCGTGCGGTAATATCCTTGCGCTCCTCATTCAGCTCGATCAGATGCGCCGCAATCGCATCCGCTTCCTTTTGATCCTCCGCAAGCATCAATTCTACACCAGTAGAAGCATCCCGCAGACGCCCTGCCGCATTAATGCAGGGACCGATTCGGAAACCAATACAGCCGGAATCAACCTCTCTGTTTAGATCCAGTTGCCGGATCAGCGAAGAAAGCCCCTTGTTAGTGCTGTTTTGTATCAGCTCCAGACCACGGCTTACAATGATTCGGTTCTCGCTCTGCAGCGGTACCACATCACAGACGGTTGCCACCGCCGCCATGGACAAAAGCTCATCCAGAAATGCACTTTCCTCCCGCCCCTCAAACAAAGCCTCAATCAGGCGGTATGCCACCGCCGCACCGCACAGTTCCCGCCATGGATACATATTGTCCTTCCGCTTCAGATCCACCACGGCATCTGCCGGTGGAAGCAGTTCCTGTCCCGTTTCATTGTCAAGCGGCACATCGTGGTGATCCGTCACGATCACCGTCATACCAAGCTCCTTGGCGCAGGCAACGGCATCAACAGCCGAGATGCCATTGTCGCAGGTAATGATCGTGTCCACATCCTGTTCAAAAGCCTCCCTCGCCATATAATCCCGCACACCGTATCCGTCTCTCTCCCGGTGCGGCACACGCCAGCTCACCTCAGCTCCCAGCTTTCGAAGCCCCTTCACCAGGATGGACGTAGACATCACACCGTCCACATCATAATCGCCGATCACCTGTATTTTCTGATTGTTCTCGATCTTATTGCGTATGATCGAAACCGCATGATCCAGATCATAGATAGCATGCACATCATGCAGCTTATCCATAGACGGATACAGGTAGGCATCCATCGCCTCCCAGTCGTACAGCCCCCTTTTCACAAGAACCTCCGCCAGAATTTCGGAAATTTTATACCGTGCTGCAATCTTTGACAGATCGGCACGGTTTGATTTTATCATCCACTGTTTCATTGTATAACATCCTTTTTTTTGTTATAATTAAATCACACTCTTAGAAAGTATACCATAATTCAGGAAGAAAGGATAATCATCAATGAAATGGATTCAATATAAAGTTCATACAACGACGGACGCCGCAGATATTATTGGGGAGCTGCTCTATGAGCTCGGCATACAGGGCTTTGAGATTTCTGACCATGTTCCTCTGACCCCGGAGGAGGAGAAGCAGATGTATACCGATATCCCGGCGGATCTGGGACCGGATGACGGCAAGGCTGTCCTGACCTTTTATACCGAAGGAGACAATACTCCTGAAGAGAAGGAATTTTACAGCACGGGATCTTCCCTGCGTGATGCTGCAAGTCCTGTCCAGGAGGGGTATCAGGATCCGGAAGAGCTTGTTGCCTCTCTGCGCGGCCGTATCATCGATATGCAGCAGTTCTGTCCGTTTCCGGATCCGGTGATCACCTATTCCGTACAGGACGATGCACAGTGGAAGGATAAATGGAAGGACAGCTTTCACCCATTCCGCGTTACCGATGATCTGATCGTCACTCCTGTCTGGGAGCCGACACCGGAAATTGCAAACGAAAACGATACGATTCTTTTGATCGAGCCGGGTTCTGCTTTCGGTACCGGAACACACGAAACAACACGTCTTTGCATGACATCCCTGCGTAGCTACATCCACAAAGATACCCGCATCATGGATGCCGGCTGTGGCAGCGGTATTCTTGCGATCGCCGCACTGTTGTACGGTGCGAAAAGTGCATTCTGTCTCGACATTGATCCATCTGCAGTCACCGGAACACTGGAAAATGCCGAGCGAAATCACATTGCCGCAGACAGGATCCGTGCGATCCACGGCAATATCCTTGAGGACAGTGCCGCGATCAAGGCAGAATGTCCGGAACCATTTGACGTAGTCGTTGCCAATATTCTCGCCGATGTGATCATCCCTCTTTCCGGTATGATCCGTCCTTTTCTGAAGCCGGACGGCATCTTCATTTCCTCCGGTATTCTTGCAAGCCGTGGCGATGATGTCCGCAAGGCATTAACCGCCAATCATTTTACGATCATTGAAGAAAACACACTGGGCGAATGGATTTCTTTCGTTGCCAGACCATAGTTTATCCATCCGTTCAAAGAAATAAGTCAAAAGCTGAAGTGACAACATCTTACGCTATTCCTTGCAAACCACTTTGTCCTTAGAACTTCACTACTTTCGGTTCATGTGTGAATGAAGAAAATGTAGCTGTCGCATTTTTAAAATAAAACACCTCTGTAT
Organism: Jutongia sp.; assembly: GCF_057878315.1. NCBI lineage: Bacteria > Bacillati > Bacillota > Clostridia > Lachnospirales > Lachnospiraceae > Jutongia > Jutongia sp. The sequence goes on from NZ_DBLXSO010000014.1 coordinate 46,317, forward strand.
TTCCATCATCAGCGGAGTACATATTCTGTAAAGATGGGTATGCATCAAGCATTGACTGTCTTGCTTCTCTTCTGTCATCCTCTACAAATTCTCCGGTACATACCAATACGAATGACTGCCACTTAAAAATGTCACAGCGTTATTTGGCATCTGCGTCAGAGCAAAAAATACATTACAGAAATCACCCGCTCCCATTGAAATCGAAAATATCCCCAGATACCCCAAAAATGTCCATCCCGAATTGAAAACAAATAACAAAAACGGAATAAATCCAAAACAAATTGTTGGAAATAAACTCATCCAAACAAATTGTCCCTTCGTAAGATCCTCTGTACTTATCACGAACAGTACCATATTTTTCAAACTCGTATACATAAACACGTCGCCCTTCATCCATATCGCATGTAAAAATTCATGTGGTACAAGAAGCAAAATTGATGCCACTGCCCCCCATGTATTATATTGCCGTCCTGCATAAAAAAATGTAAAAACCACTAATCCTATAAGCAATACAAGCGAAAGTAAGTTAGCTATAATAGCAAATTTGTTCATATCAGGTTCCTTAAACATAATCGCTCCTTCTTGAACACGTTTAGGAAGGATGCTCTCATCTTTAAATTCACCCATATATTTAAACGAAGTCATTTACAAAATCCTCCTTTTTTCTCTAATTGGTGTTGATTTTCAGGAGATTTTATATATTATCTCACATAAGAATAAATTAATATCTCAATTCATCTCCGAATCACTACGAACATAGAATGTAGCTCTTCCCGCTCCCTTTTTTAAAAGAACACCTTCTTCTACTAATTGTTTTAAAGCCAATTCCACTGATTTTATTCCTATGGAGGGACACAATTCAGTAATATCACTTTTAGTCAGCTTTCCAACTTTGCTATATATCGCTCGTCTGACGATTTCTTTTGCCGAAAGCTTTTCACAAATGGCATCAACAGCAGACGGTGTTTCATATGGAGCAAGCGGTGTAAAAAGCACATATTCTTTCCGGGTTCCGTCCATAGCAGCAATCACATTTTGTGACACTTTGAAATGACCGCCGATACTTTTTCTGTATATTTATACAAATCCCGATGTAACTGCAAAATGTAATTTGTTGTGATTGGAATATATTCATAGTTCTCATGTATCGTATTTAAAACATCCCTATATCCAAGAATTTCTTCCTCAGCACAATTTTTCGGAGTGGTCTTTTCCTCACAAAGCTGTTTTAATCTGCTACTTGTAGTTCGTATTCCCTCAATAGCACTTGATGCCTCTGTACTCTATCGTTTTGCTATTTCTACAAATTTATCTAATTCTTCCGGTTTCTGCTTAATATAAACCTCCTGCCGTCCCTTATATTCATGAATCTGTGCAATAAACGAGATTATCTCGCTGTCCCATGTTTTCTCTTTTAATGACGAATAATCAAATATTCTCATACTCTATCTTCCAATTAATCTCCTAAATAATATTAGATTTTAGGAGCTAAGTCAATATTAGGTACAAAAGTTCTTATATTATTAGCATTTCTATTTAGATCAAAGTATATCCCCGCACGACCCCCTTTGTCTTTATTCACTTCATAATAATTGCATCACCACACCTAGTATTCCCAACACTGCAATGACAAGGACGAGCAAAACAGGGTACCGCACAAAGTGCAGTACCCTGTTTTTTGATATCTCTTTATTCGATTTAACGATTATGCTTTCTTCTTAGCAAACTTTCTCTTCATAGTGTACCAGAGAGTACCTGTAATGCAAACTGATGAGTATGCACCGCAGATAATACCAGCCATCAGAGGAATTGCGAAATCTCTTACGGAATCCACACCCAGAATTGCCAGCATAAAGATCATGATGAATGTTGTGATAGAAGTATTGATACTTCTTGTCAATGTCTGTGTAATACTGTCATCTACGATCTGATCCAGTACAGAAGAATCCTTACGTCCGTTCAGATTCTCACGGATACGGTCAAAGATTACGATTGTCGCGTTGATAGAATAACCAACAATGGTAAGCATACAAGCGATGAATGTGTTACCAACAGAAATCTTGGAAACAGCATATACCAGAAGCACGATCGCACAGTCATGAAGCAGGGCAAGAACAGCACTGCTTGCGAAAATGACATCCTTGAATCGGAACCAGATATAAAGCAGCATACAAATCGCTGCGATAATAACGGATACGATCGCATTCGTCTTCATCTCATCAGATACAGCTGCACTGATACTGTCGTACTGAATGTTCTTTTCCTGCACCTTGAAGTTGCTTACAAGTTGATTGGTAAGATCAGCTCTCTGATCATCCGTAAGCTCTACTGTCTTAACGGAAAGTGTGTTGCTTCCTGCTACGTCTGAAATAACGACATCGTTAGAACCACTTGTCTTACTGAAGATGGACTCAACCTGTTTCTTCAGATCAGCATCGATCTTCTCACCACTGTCAAATGTGACGTTGTAGGTGGTACCACCGAGGAAATCAAGACCATAGTTCAAAATGTATCCGATTCGTCCTGTCTTGTTGACTACAAGCATTACGATACATGCGAGGATCAGCACGCCGGAAAGTGCGAAAAACTTCACTCTGTTTGCCACAAACGGGATACGCTTTCTTGCGCCCTCAACACCGAAGTACTTCACATCGTCTACACCGAGCACATACATTGCCTCGAGAAGAAGCTTTGTGATAACAAGTGCTGTGAACATAGACAGGATAATACCGATTGCCAGTGTTGTAGCAAAGCCCTTGATCGTACCGGAACCTTTCAGGTAAAGCACGAAGGCTGCGATCAGGGTAGTAATGTTACCATCCACGATTGCGGACAGCGCCTTATCAAAACCAAGCTTGATACTTGTCTGTACAGACTTGCCTTTGGCAAGCTCCTCCTTGATACGCGTGAATATGATAACGTTGGCATCCACCGCCATACCAATATTCAAAATGATACCTGCTACACCGGGAAGTGTCAGGGTAACATTCAGACCATTTAATACGACAAGCATCAGCACCAGGTAGAACAGAAGCGCAATGGATGCAGCCAGACCAGGCAGTCTGTAGAATACAACCATGAACAGTACCACAAGACCGAATCCGATCGCACCTGCCAAAAGACTTGTCTTGATCGCATCAAGACCAAGCTGTGCTCCGACAACCTGTGACTGCGCTTCCTTCAATTCCAGTGGAAGGGCACCGATACGGATACCTGCTGCAAGCTCCTCTGCATCTGCGAAGGTCTTGAAGCTTCCGGAAATCTGTGCCTTACCGTTCAGGATCTCGCTCTGAACAGCCGGTGACGAAAGCTCTTTTCCATCATAAATGATATAGATTCTCTTCTTAGATGGTGCGGCTTTCTGGGTTGCTGCACCGAACTTCTTTGTTCCCTTCTTATTGAAGGTAATGTCAACGACATTCTCCTTGTTCTTGGTAGTCTCGTCCTGAATCGTGTTCGCCTCAGCGTTCTTCACCTCAGAACCGGAGCAGATAACCTTGCTCTTGTCATATGTAACAGTGCCGTCTTTCTCTACTTTTACATCATCCTCTGATACAAAATCCAGAGAACCTTCCTTACCAAGACTCTTTAATACTTCTTCTGCATCGGCAACACCGGGGATGTCAACCTCGATACGCTTATCACCCTGCTGTACAACAGAGGACTCGGTACTGTATACCTCGGCACGCTGCTGCATCTTCTGAATCGTATCCTTCATCTCAGTGTCTGTCGGAGTATCCTTCACTGCCTCATAAGTGATGCTGACACCACCGGCAAGATCCAGACCAAGTCTGATGTTCTGAGCGCTTCCCTTGTGGGCAGCTCCCAGTCCGACCAGAGTCGTGTAACCACAAAATGCGATCGCTGCTATAATAACGATTATAGTCAGCAATCCTTTCCTTTTGTTCTTCATTGCTGCATATCTCCTTTAAATAACTCTTTTTCGTAGAAATTCTCATGCATTTCATCCGCACATGCATAAAAAACCACGTTAAACATCATTATAGCATAGTCATCGAAAGATTGGCAAGGGATTCCTTATAATTCTCCGAAAATGAAAATCACCCCGGAATGCTGTGCATGTGATCACAGCATTCCGGAGTGATTGATCTTATATTTCCTTTATTTACCACTGAAATAAACCTTGCCGCCCTCTGCATCAATCCCCTTATAATAGAACAGCTCCTCAACGGTCACAAGCTGGAATCCCTTTTTGCGTAGCTTCGGCACAAGCTTTTCTACGGCTCCTGCCGTACTCGGATACAGATCATGCATCAGTACAATGTCTCCATCCGAAATGCTCTTGCACTTCTTTAAAATCTTCTTGCTGTTGCGACTCGCCCAGTCCTCTGTATCCACACTCCAGTAGATCATCGGGATCTTGATCGTCCGACGCATCTTATCATTGACATTACCGTACGGAGGTCGCAGCATGGTCGGCTCCTCCCCGTTGATCTTCTTCATGACACGAAAAGCACGTGTCAGCTCTCTGCGGATCTGCTTTTTCTTCATCTTACTCAGATCCCCGTGGTCAAAGGTATGGGTCGAAATCTGATTCCCCTTATTAAATGCATTCTTCATGGTATCCGCATAGCGCTCCACACGATTACCCACCACAAAAAAGGTGGCTCTGGAATCATTCTTTGCCAATACTTTCACAATCCGGTTTGTTACACGGTCATACGGACCATCATCAAAGGTCAGTGCCACCATCGGTTTATCCGGGTCAAGGTCCTTACGGATATGCTCTACTGCCGGTGCCTGCGTCTCCTGCGGTGCTTCCGTTCCCTTTGCTTTCTTTGATTCTCCTGCTTTCTTACTGTTCTCCGCACTGTTGTCCACAGATGCCTCTGTCTTTGTCTGCGTATTTAACCGCTCCCCCTGCCGGTTCAGCCGCACAAGCTGTGCCACCATCGCAATAATGACCACCCCCAGCACAACAGCTGCGCTCATCATGATCCAGACAGATTTCGGATTCTCCTCTGTACGCTGTCTTCTTTTTCTCCTTCTTTTATCGTCTCTGCTCATCACTTACTCACCTTTTCTCACTTTATTTACTTGTGCATTTACGAACATTTTTGCCCCCCTCATTTCGCACATGACCTATCATAACACACTCACTTTTTTTATCATCACATAGCCATTACTATTATGTTAAATAACTATTAACTCTATGATAATTTTTATGCACCTGTGCGGTTTGCCGGCGCAAGCATTCCTCCGATCATCCCTGCCACCGCACAGATCATACCGCTGCTGACTGTCTGAAATCCAAAGTCTGCCCCCGAATGATATATCATTTTCCCGGTCAGAAACAGCACCAGAAAATAACAAAGTCCGATCAGAAGCCCCCACAGAAATTTCTGTCTGCCTTTCACCTGCCCGATGCAAAAGCCGCCAAGAAGTGCCGACACAACATATGCTGTGATCACGCCACCACTGATAAGTCCAGCAGTCATATGCCCCTTCACCATAAACGCCGTTACAACCGCAAGAACAAGCGCCGACACAACAAGCATCCCCACAAGAATGATCAAAAAACGTAATGCATCCCCACTTTTTTTCATAAAAACAAATCCTTCCAAAATCTGCATTGTTTTATTCTCCATTATATGTCAATCTGTGTTAAACTATTCAGGAGAAAAGAGGAAGGAGACTATCATTATGGATTACGTTGATCTTCATACACATTCAAATGCTTCCGATGGCACCTGTTCTCCCGCCGAGGTGGTGATACGTGCTGCCGATAAGGGACTGCGCGCCATCGCACTGACGGATCACGACACGGTTTCCGGCATTGATGAAGCCATACAGGCTGCCCGCGACCATGCACTGCCGCTGCAGGTCATCCCCGGCACGGAACTTTCTGTCGCATACAAGAAGCAGGATATTCATATCGTTGGTCTGTTCATTGACCATCACAATAAAGCATTCCAGGACATGACTGATCTTTTGATCCGGCGCCGTCTGGAGCGCAATGAGGAGATGATACGGCGTTTTAATGCAAACGGCATCCCCGTTACCTACGAGGAACTCACGCAGGGCAATCCTGACGCCGTCATTACCCGCGCGCACTTTGCTCGCTATCTGGTGGATCATCAGATCGTCAAGATACCAAACGAAGCCTTTCACAAATATCTGGATCCGGGATGTCCTTATTTCATCCCACGCGAATATATCCGGCCCGAGGATGGAATCCGCATTATAAGGGATGCCGGCGGTGTTCCTATCCTGGCACACCCGCTTCATTACAAACTTCCCGAAAAGGAACTGGAGGCATTGATCGCACGGCTGAAGGAATCCGGTCTGATGGGAATCGAAGTCAAATATTCTAATCACACAAAACAGGATGAATACTATGCAGGTCAGCTTGCGGCAAAATTTCACCTTCTGCCGAGCGGAGGTTCAGATTTCCACGGAGCGAACAAGCCTGCCATTGACATCGGCACCGGCCGTGGCACACTTGCGGTTCCTTATGAGTATCTGGAAAAGCTTGCCGCAGCCGTTCATTACCCGTTAGAGGCCATGAAAGAATAAAAGTAATGTAAAAGCAAAAGCGTCAATGCGCTAAAAACCAATGCATTGACGCTTTATTTCATATCGGACCGAATTATTTACTCTCGTTGCCCTGCTTATCGATCTCAACGATATTCTCTTTCTTCATTGGGATACGGCAGTTCTTATTGTTACCGAACTCAACGATAACAACCTCATCCATAATGTCAATCACAACGCCGAAGAACCCGCTTGTGGTAAGTACGCTGTCTCCAACCTCCAGTGTGGTCAGAAGAGTGTCGTGCTCCTTCTGCTGCTTCTTCTGTGGACGGATTGCGAAAAACCAGAAAATACCAATGATCGCTGCATAGATTACAACCATGCTGATGATACTCTGTGTTGTGGAAGCCTGTCCACTCGATGACGCTAATACGCTTATTGCATTCATTTTAATTCCTCCATGCTTTCTAATTTTTTCTTTTTATATTCCTGGAAGCAGCCTTTCTCGATTGCTTCCCGAATTTCCTCCATCAAATGGTTATAGAACCAAAGATTGTGTGTCACCATACAACGAAGTCCGAGCATCTCCTTCGCTTTCAACAAATGACGGATATAAGCTCTACTGTATCTGCGACAAACCGGACATCCGCAGTCCTCATCCAACGGTCTGTCGTCCCTCTCATACCTTGCATTGAACAGGTTCATCTTACCGTGGTTGGTGTATGCATGACCGTGACGGCCGTTACGTGCCGGATAAACGCAGTCGAAGAAGTCGACACCGCGCTCTACCGATTCCAGAATATTCTGCGGCGTTCCAACACCCATCAGATAAGTGGGCTTATCCTGCGGCAGATAATCCATCGTCTTCTCGATCACATCGTACATCTCCTCATGTGTCTCGCCGACAGCAAGACCACCGAGTGCGTAACCGTCCAGATCCATCTCTGAGATCCTCTTGGCATGCTCAATACGGATATCCTGGAACGTACCGCCCTGATCGATACCAAACAGGAGCTGGTTCGGATTCAGAGTCTCCTCCAGACTATTGAGCCGCTTCATCTCCTTCTGGCAGCGCTCCAGCCATCTTGTCGTTCTGTCCACAGAATCCTGCATATACTTTCTGGTCGCCGGATGCGGCGGACACTCGTCAAATGCCATCGCAATCGTAGAGGCAAGATGGGACTGTATCCGCATACTCTCCTCCGGACCCATGAAAATACGGTGCCCGTCAATATGAGAGTTGAAATAAACACCCTCTTCCTTGATCTTGCGCAGTCCTGCAAGGGAAAACACCTGAAATCCACCGGAATCTGTCAGCACCGGCTTATCCCATACCGCAAACTTGCGGATACCGCCCATATTGTAAACCACATCATCCCCCGGACGCACATGAAGGTGATAGGTGTTGCACAGCATGATCTGTGTATGGATCTCCTCAAGATCCCTGGTCGATACCGCACCCTTGATTGCACCGATCGTACCAACATTCATAAATACCGGTGTCTCCACCGTACCATGAACCGTCTCCAGTCTGGCACGCTTCGCCATGCCATCCTTACATAATACCTTATACATTGCTTATAACTTCCTCCAATATGTCTATCCGCGATAATAGCACCGCAATGCCCTGCCTGTCAATATCTCCGGAATAAATCTAATAAGAATTTAATAATTAAGACAATCACCACGACCGGTATAACAACCGTCACAGTAACCTTCAGTACGAAGATCAGTACAGCACCGACAATGATCGCGATCGAGATCAGCAGCACATAACGAAACAGCTTGTCGTACCACTTGTCTCCAAAGCCACCGATATCATCACTCTCGTAGCTGCCCTCATTTCTGCTCTCTCTGCTGTAATCATTCCTTGCCTGCTCCTTATAAAAGTCAGCCATCGGTCCCTTTGCAGCAGTAAACGAATCGATCAGTGTTCTTGCGATCAGACGCGGATCGCCAAGCTCCTCGCAGACCTCCCTTTCCGGGCGTCCGCTCTCTGCAAAATAATTATCATAATAGCGAATATTATCCTCGATATCCTGAACCGGAATATTTCCCTCCAATGCCATACGCAGCTCTGATAGAAATTCTCGTTTCGTCATCCTCTATCCTCCATTATAGAAACAACTTTGCAGCCTGTATCAAATACAGACTGCAAAGCTGCTATACCAGATGAAACGACAGATGCTGTCAGTTTATGCTCTGCCATTTCCGCCTATTCATTTGTTCAAACTAGTTGAAAGCCTTTCCAACTGATCCGAAGAGTTCCATCTTCTCCTTAACAGTAGCCTTGATAGCCTCTGCGCCCGGAGCAAGAAGCTTACGAGGATCAAATCCCTTACCCTCGAGATCCTTACCTTCCTCGATGTACTTACGTGTAGCTTCCTGGAATGCAAGCTGACACTCTGTATTTACGTTGATCTTTGCAACGCCAAGAGAGATTGCTTTCTTGATCATATCTGCAGGAATACCTGTACCACCATGAAGTACCAGAGGCATATCTCCTGTCTTAGCCTGAATTGCATCGAGAGTCTCAAAACTCAGACCAGCCCAGTTCTCAGGATATTTACCATGAATATTACCGATACCTGCTGCAAGCATTGTTACACCAAGATCTGCAACCTTCTTACACTCCTCAGGATCTGCACACTCGCCGGCACCGATGACACCATCTTCTTCGCCACCGATTGAACCAACCTCTGCCTCAAGAGAAAGACCAAGAATGTCACATGCGTTGACAAGCTCTGTTGTCTTCTGTACGTTCTCCTCGATTGGAAGGCTGGAACCATCAAACATAATAGAAGAGAATCCTGCGTTGATACAAGCCTTTGCGCCTTCGAATGAACCATGGTCAAGGTGAAGTGCTACAGGAACTGTAATGTTAAGCTCCTCGATCATACCCTTTACCATACCAACGATAGTCTTATAACCGCACATATACTTTCCAGCACCCTCAGATACACCAAGGATAACCGGTGACTCAAGCTCCTGAGCTGTCTGAAGAATAGACTTTGTCCACTCAAGGTTGTTGATATTAAACTGACCTACTGCATAGTGACCTGCTTTTGCTTTTGTAAGCATTTCTTTTGCTGATACTAACATAATCCTAATCCTCCATTTGTAAAATTCACTACAAAACCTTAATTCGTTGCTATTATATACCATTTTTTCAAAAAAGAAAATAGCAATTCCATAAAATATTAATGAAATAACGCTTTTATCTCACTCATACGCTCCGCTGCCAGATCATATCCTTCCTGCCATGACCGGCGAAGCACCTTCACATCCTTCTCCATGCTTTTGAGAGGATGCTCCGGTCTGAGGATCACGGCACGTCCCTGTTTCTCCAGCTCTTCACAGAGCTTCACGGAGCGGTTGTACTTCTTATAGCGGTGAACCAATGCCCTTGCTACGGCCGGATATTTCTTCTCGATCCGGCGCGCGATCAGAATGTCTGACTTGCGGCATTCCTTGATATATCCCTTCGGTCTGGTCAGCACAACCAGTACCTTGTCGCAGCCATCACTCAACACCTTGTCGATCGGGATCGGATTGGACAGACCACCGTCGAAATACTCCCTGCCATGGATCACGGCCGGAGGTATGATCGCCGGCAGTGCACAGGTGCCATGAAACACCTCAAACCGCTCATCCACATCCTTCTGCGTAAAATACTGTACACGCCCTGTCTGTGCATCCGTTGTGACCGCAATAAATTTCCCGTCATAATTCTGAAATGTTTCCATATCAAACGGAACATGAATATTGGGAATATCACGGAACGCAAACTGAATGCCAAACATACTTTTCTCCTTGAACAGATTACGCTTGCCCATGTATCGCTTATCATTGCGGTACTTTTCGAGCACCTTGATATTACGCCCTCTCTGTCTGGAAACGTAGGACGCTGCATCCGCACAGCCTGCCGAAACACCAATGCAGTACGGAAACATGATATCCTCATCCAGCAGAGCATCCATTACGCCACAACTGAACACCGGGCGAAATGTGCCACCTTCAAATAAAACCGCCGGCATACCAATCATCCCTTCCTCATCCGCTGACTACTCTACAGAAACCACCTTGTAATCCTGCTCTTCCACTGCCTTTGTAAGAACATCGTCCTCTACCGGCTGCTCAAGTGTTACAACCGCAGTTCCTTTCTCATGGCTTGCTACCGCCTCCGTCACGCCGTCAATTGCCTCCAGAGCCTTCTTCACATGAGCCTCACAGTGTCCACACATCATTCCTTCAATCTTAATTGTCTTTGTCATTGTCTCTACCTCTTCTTTCTTATTAATGTTGTTATCGGAAATTAATTCTACACAAATCGCATCCTTCCTCTTGCGATCCCTGCCCGCATCATGGATCCGGAACAGATTCAGCCGCAGGGCATTGGTAACTACACAGAAGCTTGACAAGCTCATGGCAGCTGCTCCGAACATCGGATTGAGCTTCCAGCCAAACAGCGGGATCCATACACCTGCTGCCAGAGGAATGCCGATCACATTGTAAAAGAACGCCCAGAAAAGATTCTCATGAATATTGCGCAGTGCCGCACGACTTAAGCGGATTGCCGCCGGAACATCACTGAGTCTGCTCTTCATCAGCACAACATCTGCCGCATCGATCGCCACATCCGTACCTGCACCGATTGCAATACCCATATCCGCTCTTGTCAATGCCGGCGCATCATTGATACCATCACCGACCATCGCAACCTTACCAAACTTCTGCAGTTCGCGAATCACGCTCTCCTTGCCATCCGGCAGTACATCGGCTACAACCTGATCCACACCTGCCTGCGCCCCGATTGCCTCCGCCGTTCTACGATTGTCTCCTGTCAACATAACGACATGGATTCCCATGTTCTGCAGCTCGCGGATTGCCTGCGGGCTGTCCTCCTTCATGACATCTGCCACGGCGATCATACCGATGTAGCTTTCGTCACGCACAAAACAAAGAGGTGTCTTGCCCTGACCGGCAAGCTCCTGTGCCTGCTTCTGCACTTCCTGTGGAATCCGAACCTGACTGCTGATATATGCCACGCTTCCTCCCATAAGTTTAACCCCGTCGCAGACTGCAGAAAGACCATTGCCCGGATGCGCTTTAAAATTACTTACTTCTTTAGAGATTACACCCTTTTGGGTTCCATAGTCAAGAACCGCTTTCGCTAACGGATGCTCGCTCATCTGCTCCAGATGATAGGCATCCTCCAAAAGCTGCTGCTCTAAGATATTCTCTGCAGGAAGAAGGTCTGTCACACGGGGTTCTCCCTTCGTGATCGTGCCTGTTTTGTCCAGAGCAACAATCGCTGTCTTACCGGTCTCTTCCATAGAAACTGCCGTCTTGAATAAGATACCGTTTCTGGCACCTACACCGTTTGCCACCATGATCGCCACCGGCGTCGCCAGACCAAGCGCACACGGACAACTGATCACGAGAACGGAAATACCTCTTGCCAGCGCAAAGCCGACACTCTGCCCTGCAAGCAGCCAGACAATAATGGTCACAACCGCAATTGTTACAACCGCCGGCACAAAAATTCCGGAAACACGGTCAGCGATCTTGGCGATCGGAGCCTTTGTTGCCGCCGCATCGCTGACCATCTGAATGATCTTTGATAATGCAGTATCCTCTCCGACTCTGGCTGCCTCACAGCGAAGCACACCGGACTGGTTAATGGTTCCGGCGGAGACGCCGTCTCCGGCAGCCTTGTCCACCGGGATACTCTCTCCGGTCAGTGCCGATTCGTCTACCGCACTGTCGCCCTCCAGCACCACGCCGTCTACCGGAATATCAGCACCGGGACGTACAATGTAGACATCTCCCTTTTTGACCTGCTCAACCGGAACTTCCTTCTCTTTCCCATCCACAAACAGCACTGCCGTTTTCGGTGCCAGATTCATGAGTCCCTTCAATGCATTCGTGGTCTTCCCCTTAGAATATGCCTCTAACATCTTTCCCACGGTGATCAGCGTCAGGATCATTGCCGCAGATTCAAAATAAAACTCATGCATATACCCCATGACCGCATCTGCATCGCCGTGCACCTGCGCACCAGTCATGGCAAACAACGCATAGGTGCTGTACCCAAATGCTGCGGAGGAGCCAAGTGCTACAAGTGTATCCATATTCGGTGCTCCGTGCCACAGACTTGTAAAACCGCTGATGTAAAACTTCTGATTCAGTACCATAATGATCACTGTCAGCAAAAGCTGTGCAAGTCCCATAGCCACATGATTGCCGTCTAAAAAAGACGGAAGCGGCCATCCCCACATCATATGTCCCATCGACAAATACATTAAAAGCAGCAAAAAAACAATTGACGACAACAGTCTTCTTCGCAGTACCGGCGTCTCGCGGTCCTTCAGGGAATCCTCCAATGCCTGAATATTTCCTGCACTTTCTCCCTTATCGGAAGCGCCCTTCGGACTGGCTCCGTAGCCTGCCTGCTGTACTGCCTCAATGATCCGGCTCTGGGATGCCGTTCCTTCTACACCCATAGAATTAGTTAGAAGACTGACCGAGCAGGAGGTCACCCCCTCCACTGCCGACACAGCCTTTTCTACCCGAGCACTGCAGGCTGCACAGCTCATTCCGGTTACAATATATTGTTCCATGGTAATCCACACTTCCTCTCTTTTCCTGAAATATCTATTTCATCAGTTTCTGTAAGGTGACAACCAGATCATCCACCGTCTCCTCGCGTCCATCCAGAATATCCTGACGGACACAGGTTTTGATGTGATTTGCCAAAAGAACCTTATTAAAGCTGTTCAAAGCTGCATTGACCGCTGATACCTGCATCAGGATATCCGTGCAGTAGGCATCCTCTTCGACCATCCGCTTGATCCCGCGGACCTGTCCCTCGATCCTGCTCAGCCGGTTGACAAGATCCTTGTACTCCTTCTCCTGCCGCTGCTTTTTCCGTTCACAGCAACAGCACTTTTTGTCCTCATTATTCCCGTGTTCCATCGAAATCATTCCTCCCTTTTCCGGCAAGATTATATACCCCTATGGGGTATATTGTCAATACTCTGTTTTTGTGATATCTGTGTGCAAACTGTACATTTTTTATCAATAACTAAAGCTTCCCATACCTCAAATTGATGTATGCCCATAATATTTCTTATGTCCGGAAAATAAAATATCAATTTTGCCTGAGAAATCACTTAATCCGTGAACTATGACTAAAAAATTGACGCAGATCAGTAGGATTTCCGAAAAATCATTGCTTTGCAATGCTTTGATAAATACGCATCCGCACGATTGAGCCCCATAGGTGGGTTCAGCTGTTTCGGACGGCACGCTCCCGCTACCACTGCACCACGCAGCGGTACATAACGCCCCGGATATTCAATGGAGTATCTATATCATTTGCAAAATCCGGGGCGTAAGTACCGGCGGGTGCAAGTGCCTTTCGAAACATCTGATTCCCACCTTGGGGCGAGTACGGCAGGATGCGTTTATCGAAGATCAAAGCAGCAAAGCAATCAGATTTTTCGAAATCCGTAAGTGACAAGACAATTTTTTAGTCATAGTGCACGGATTTTTAATATATTGGCAGGCAAAATATGATTTCTAAATAACCGGACATAA
>NZ_DBLXSO010000015.1:0-59605 GCF_057878315.1 Jutongia sp.
AAGGAACAGGAAAAATATGATATTTTTATGTTACTTAATATGTGTCTTAAGGGAGAAGTTTATTTTTGGTTACAGCAATTTGAGGCAAATAGACCAACGGATTATGCATTGAAAAGAGCAAAAAATGCATATGTTGATTCGTACAATAAGATGAAAGCTGCGTTAGAAGAACTTGGCTTTTTGGAAGAACCGAAGCAAGGGCTTTTATTTGCCTTTGACAATTATTTTATTGGGAAATGCAATAAATTTTGTTTGTCTACATGGAAAAGTACAGTGGCTTATAATTATTATCGAAACTATATGGGCAAAGGGGTGGATCCGTTTAGTTCATTGCCGAAGATACGATATCATGCTGATGAATATAGACCAACTAAAGCAATATGGGACACATTTATAAAGGAAGCAGATAATGTGATAGATCTGTTAAAGTTTGCGGAAAAACAAATTAATGATAATACAAATCCGGAAGTTGTGGAAGCAATTTTTTCCAATATTGTCTCTTTTCAAGAGTGTGTTATTCCGGCATGCAGTTGGAATGTTGTGTGGATGAATTATGTGGGATCATATATGTGGGACAGAGAATGGCATTTAACAGATAAGGCAAAAGAAAATAGACGAAACACAATAAATAGCTATTTGGAAAAGAAACATAGAATTCCAGAACGACTTAGAAAAATTCAGGCGGCTCAAAAAGAGAAAAAAAGACAAGAAAAAATAGAAAAATATTGGCAGGAACACCAGGAGGAAAAAAGGGCATTGGATGATGAGCAGGAAGATATTAGAAAAAAATTAGAAGAGTTAAAGGAAAAAATTACTGCAATTGATAATGCCAATGCGGATAAATTAGAAGAACTTTATTCAGAAAAAAATAGATTATTGCCGTGTGAAGAAGCGGTACAGAAACAGGAAGATGTTATACGTGCTCTTGAAAAAAAACGTCAGAAATGTGGTTTGTTTCAAGGTAAAATGAAACAAGAGATTGTGACGCAAATAGATCAACAGGAAGAACCGAAATTAAAGGAATTAAAAATTCAGGCAGCTGCAGAAAAAAAAGAACATCAGGAGCGTATTGATGTTGAAATAAATGTATTGAAACGGGATGGAAAGGAATTTCGTGATCAATTCGCAAAACTCAAGAAACGCGAGCAAGAGATAACACAAGAATTAACGAAGGAACGATAGAAGATATACTTTATTATAATTACATAAGATACTTTTACTAAACTTGGTAGAAATTACCAACAGCATCGTTTTATGTTCGACAACAGTCATTTTGAAAGAGGCATATTTTGTCAAAGTATCGAAAAAAGCACGGCAAAAACAGCAGAACGGAGAAAAGTGGAAAATGAGCTGGATTCTGTCGACATGACAAAGGAGGTATGCTATACTCCATGCAAAGTATAAAATGACTTGATGAAAGGCGGTGGAAGGATGGAGAATATGACAGAACAAGAATTGATTATCGGGCTTATTGATAAATATGTAGATTTACAGCGTATTAAAAAGGAAAATAAGAATACGCCGAATGAAGAATTAGAATATCAAATTAGGGCAACAACAGTAAAATTATCTTCGATGGGGGTTAATGTAGAAGATTTAACATTATAATGAATAGGCAGAGGGGCAGACAGAGAAAATTGTCTGCTCTTTTGTTGTAGGTATTATGAAAAGCACTAAAACTATGGAAGCTTCTTTTTTCAATGCTTTTAATACGGGCCAAATACAACAGGAAAACGTTTAACAGCAGGGAGAATTTCCAAAGTTTCAGAATCTTCCTGCCGCTTTCAATCAGACAGGAGGAAATGGATGGGAGTAAAGGACATTACAGCCAATGCTTTTTTGGCGGACAACAAGAGATTTGCCGATGTGTGTAATTATTATCTGTACAATGGAGAGGATGTGATTCGACCGGAGGAACTGCTGGAACAGGATGCCAGAGAGATATAGAGTATACTGGGGAGCAGATCCATGGGATGGACCGAGAAGCCTGCATGAAATGCTGCGGGATGAGACAGATGGAGAAATTGGAAACGATGAACTTCGATTTGTCTCTGATTACAGGATGAATCTGGTCATTCCGTCAGAGATCACGGATTTTCATAAGTTTCGTACTTCGGTTGGAACTGTACTGGAATTATTAAAGTATTCTAAAGATAAGAAGAATATGGAAGAACTGGTTCAGATGCATCAGTCGAAAGGAAATCTGGAAGCGGATGCAGTGCAGGTTATTAATCATTTTTCAAATCTTAAGCTTGATGTAGAAAAAAAGAAGGGAGAGATCAGTATGTGGAAAGCATGGGAAGATCAAAAAATGGAGGGAGTTATGGAGGGACGCCGGGAGGGCGCTCTGGAAAGCAAAATACAGCTTGTCATTAAGAAAATTTCAAAGGGGATGTCTGTTTCGCAGATTGCCGATATTCTGGAGGAGGAAGAAGAGTCAGTTCAGCGGATCTGTGATATTGCTGCCGGCATGGCACCGAATTATGACATTGTAAAGATACGTGAGGAGCTTGAACGTGAGGAGAAAACGGCGTAAGGATTCCGGGAGGTGTTCCGGTTATTTACAAAACACTGCATCATAATAAAAAATTAAGACACTTTCAGCCATCCGTCTGATATATTTAATTGTACGCATATTTGCCATATTTTGACATACGCAAAATGCAATGTTACCATAATACATCAGGGATGAGTGAGGAAAAGTGAGAGAAAATGGATATTGCTTTGGCTGTATGAAACCGCTGGATCAGGAGGGGAGATGTCCGGCATGTGGTTTTGACAGAAAAAAATATCAGAGCAGAGGGTACCATCTGCCCTTGGGGAGTGTCTTGGATCATGGAGAGTATCTGATCGGAAAGGTGCTTGGAGAGGGCGGCTTTGGCATTACATATATCGGACTGTATAAGACACTGATGATACCGGTCACGATCAAGGAGTTTTTCCCGAAGGGATTGGTTCGTCGGAAGTATAGTCAGTCGGAGCAGTCCCATCTTGTCAGACCTGTTTCAGCGAAGTCGGAGGAGATGTTCAGGCAGGGAAAGAGAGATTTCCTGCAGGAAGCGCGGGTGTTGTCGAGGTTTGGCGATCTGGATGGAATTACACGTACCAGAAGCTTTTTTGAAGAGAATGGAACAGCATATCTGGTGTTAGATTATCTGGAGGGAGTCAGTGTCAGAGATTATGTTGCCGTGAATGGGAGGATGACGCCGGCAATCTGTTGGCAGATCCTTAAGAATCCAATGAAAGCGCTATGCAGACTCCATGAGAATGATATGGTACATCAGGATATCAGCCCGGACAATATCATGATCAATACCTCGGGAAAGGGAACACTCATTGACTTTGGAACCGTGTGGAGTGCCGGTGAGCTTAGTGATAACGAAGAGCTGGCAATCTACAAACGCTGCTACTCTGCGTATGAACAGCTTGAAAAGCATGGACAGAGAGGCCCGTGGATAGACGTTTACGGACTGTGTGCGACTATCTATTACATGCTGACAGGGGAGAAACCATTAGATGCGACGGAACGGATCTATGAGGATACACTCCCGAGACTGAGTCGGATGGGCGTGACGCTTGATGACGAAGTGGAGAAGTTGATAATGCGGGGACTTGTCATCGAGTCTGCAGATCGCCTGCAAAGTGTGGATGAACTGTATCAGGCACTGTATCATGATTCATTGATTGCTTTTCCGGTTATGATGCAGCAGGAGACGAAAGTGAGTTCTTTTCGATGGGGCGGCAGGCAGGGAAGAAGTTGTACGCTGACGAGTCAGATGGAGAGGAAACTTGACAGAATGGATGCCAGACGTCGGAAACGCAAATGGTATCCGGTTATTTTTGGAATCGCAGCGGCGGGAGTGTTGTTCCTGTTTGCTATGTATATGATCAACGGATGATACGGGCTTTACAGAACGAAGGGAAGCAGTATACCAGAGAGGGAGGGGGATTTGATGACTTCGGATCCAAATAGTACCAGAAGTATTGCCAAACAGTTTGCAGAGGAGAATAGGACGGATCATTTCGATGGCTTTGATGGATATATGACCAGGAAGCTTTTTCAGATTCCGGTGGATGACTGGCGGGCAATGGAAACTAAGCAGAGAAATAAATATCGAGAGAAGGCGTATCATCAGTTAAGCGGTAAACTCGGCAAAACCAAGTTTATTTCGCGACCGACTCTGCGCCGATGGTTTGGTCTCGATGGAGAACTTGTTTTTCCAAAGAGAATACAGATTTTGGATTTTTCGCTGCTTCTTGGCTATACGGAAGAAGAGATGCAGGATTGCCTGAGGAAGGGAATCTATGAGCCGGGAGTCCAGATCAATGATTATCAGGAAGTGATCTATTTGTATTGTGCGGCCAATGGGTTCAGTCTTGGCAAATGTCAGGATATGATCCGGTTGTTTGAGCAGGCGGTCAATCAGGGTGCGGCACTGGAGCAGAAGAGTCATACCGATCTCTTATGGAAGATGTACCAGATCAATAAAATAAAGACACCGGCACGTTTTCTGTCGTGGATGGTGGAAAATTCAGTCATGTTTAAAGGCTACAGTATGATGAGTCTGAAGGTTTTCAGAGAGTACCGGGAGAAGATCATTCATTATGTACAGAAGGATATGCGGCAGCAGCTCAAGGAATGTCTGGAGGAGACGGATTTTGCGGAATGGTCTGCCGAACACGGATATTCCGAGCCGGATTATGATGCAGGGGTTGTCCAGTATATTAAGAACAAGCGTCGCCGGAAGAATCCCGGACTATCCGAGGATGAACTGGATATGATACAACAGCTTCATCTGCAAGCGTATTCCAAGATGGAAAAGAATGCGGTGATGCTGCGCGAGTTATATGCGGCGGTGTTGATGACGGATGATCAGAGAGATAAGGGACGCAGGATCTCTTTTACGAGGAAGGCAGAGTCTCTGGGCAGGGAGCTCCATTTTATGACGGACGATTATGTATCCAAGCTTTTGACGGTAGCGCAGCAGAAGGAAAAGCTGTTCCGGATATCTGTGCAGCAGGCAAAGAGCGGAGATGTAAAGCTGTTGACCATGAAGAAGAGCCAGAAGCAGCGCTGCCGTCTTGTACAGCGCTCGGATATTCTTCCTATGGTACAGTATGTGGCGGCACGGCATTATATGGAGATGCAGAAAACAGAGGAGGAATATTCTTCGGTGGATGCCAGACAGCTCTTTGTGAATATGGCGGCGGAGGTATTGAAACGCTGCGATATGGCTCCGCTGGACAAACATTACCGTCTGGATCATATACTGCTTTCGTGTTTTGAAACAGGAGAGGTTTCCTATATGTCAGAGCTGTTAGAGATTGTCATGGAATTGATATAGGTTCTTATTCATGCAGCTTTTTCCGGAAAACGAAATGAAATATTTCAGTAATAACAGTAATAAAAGAATGCATTTCAGGCAGGGAGCGTTGATTTTATCCATGCCTTGTTGAATTTATCCGGTGGGAATGGTATGATTGTGACGTATTCGAAAGTGGCAGAGCAGAGAAATGAGGAATGCTTGGTCGGCAGCCTGGAGCTTGTGGGCTGACAGCCGGGAAAGGAATGAATATTTATATGAGAGTAGGAATGGGTTATGATGTTCACCGTCTTGTGGAGGGACGTGACCTGATCATGGGTGGCGTAAAGATACCATATGAAAAGGGACTGGATGGTCATTCGGATGCAGATGTGCTTTTGCATGCGATCATGGATGCGCTTCTCGGGGCAGCAGCGCTGGGGGACATCGGAAAGCATTTTCCGGATACGGATCCGACATATGAGGGAGCTTCCAGCGTGAAGCTGCTTGAGCATGTAGGCGGACTGATCGAGGAGGAGGGTTATCTGATCAGCAATATTGATGCGACGATCATTGCACAGCGCCCGAAAATGAGAGATTATATCGATACGATGCGGGAGAATATTGCAAAGACGCTCGGACTTGAGATAAATCAGGTCAATGTCAAAGCAACGACAGAAGAAGGTCTTGGATTTACCGGAGAGGGAGCCGGTATTTCTTCACAGGCTGTATGTTGTCTGGAGCCGATTTATGATAATGCGGGGCTGGTATCCTCCATTGATGGAACGGCACAGGAGATTCCACAGGCATCGGCAGGCTGCAGCGGCGGCTGCGGGGCATGTCCGTCTGCCGCACAGTGCGGAAAGAGCGCATAAATCAGTACAATGATGCGGATATGCAATACTGCAGCTTCGCATTATGATTTCGCATAATACAGAGAATTAATCATTGAAATTTAAAATGCAACATTCGGAAAATATACAAATAAGGAGACAATAAATATGTGGATAGCAGATGGTTGGAAGGATTATGAAGTGATCGATACTTCAGCGGGCGAGAAGCTGGAACGCTGGGGCGATTATATTTTGCTGCGCCCGGATCCGCAGGTGATATGGGATACCCCGCGCAGAGATAAGAAATGGCATAAGCTGAATGCACATTATCATAGAAGCAGCCGTGGCGGCGGAGAGTGGGAATTTTTTAACTTGCCAAAGACATGGCAGATTTCTTATAAGAATCTGACGTTCCGACTGCAGCCATTCCAATTCAAGCATACGGGACTTTTCCCGGAGCAGGCAGTCAACTGGGACTGGTTCGGGGACAAGATCCGTCAGGCAAACCGCCCGGTTAAGGTACTGAATCTGTTTGCATATACGGGTGGAGCGACACTGGCAGCAGCCGATGCAGGTGCCGGTGTGACACATGTGGATGCGTCCAAGGGCATGGTTACCTGGGCGAAGGAGAATGCACAGGTGTCCGGATTATCGGACAGACCGATCCGCTGGCTGGTGGATGACTGCGTGAAGTTTGTTGAGAGAGAGATCCGCAGAGGCAATCATTACGATGGCATTATCATGGATCCGCCATCTTACGGAAGAGGACCAAAGGGTGAAATCTGGAAGATCGAGGAGAAGATTTTTCCGTTCATTGAACTGTGCACACAGATTCTTTCCGATGAGCCATTGTTCTTCCTGGTGAATTCCTATACTACCGGACTTCAGCCGGCGGTATTGACTTATATGCTGGAGACTGCTTTGGTATCAAAGCTTGGCGGTCATGTTGAGGCACAGGAGATCGGATTGCCGGTAAGCTCCAACGGTCTTATTCTTCCTTGTGGGGCATCCGGACGATGGACGATGTAAATAATGCTTCTGAGCTTGCAGGCTATTATAACGGGCAGAAGCACAGGTCATGGGCGTATCGGAGTATGGCCGGAGATTGACTGCCTATAAGGAAAATGCTATAATTATACGGTTAATGGAATTGTGAAGAAGAGGTCTTAAAGCATGAACCATCAAATAAAACTGACCGGCAATCTGAAGACATATCTGAGATGGCCGGTGATGCTGTCACTGCTATGGGCGGTGGCAACCATTCATATATATGTGGTTGATCGAAAAGCCGGATATTGTGTGGCAGGCTACACGCTGGCTTATTTTGTCGTTGCCATGATGCTGCGTCTGTCCGGAAGAAAGAAGCTGCAGCAGGATCTGATCCGGTTTGCACAGAGTTATGGACGGCTTCAGATGAAGATGATGAAGGAAATGGCGGTTCCTTTTGCTGTTCTGAATGTAGAGGGACACCTTCTGTGGGGCAATGACGAGTTTTTGGACGTTGCTGTTAATAAGAAGGCAGCCAGACGTAATATTGCCAATATCTTCCCGGAGATCACACTGGATCGGCTGCCGGAGGCGGCACAGGGTGATGTGGTACTGAGAGTGACCAGAGAGGATAAGACGTTCCGTGCCGTGCTGCGTCAGATTGATGCTGCGCTGGTAGATGACTTTTCGGATGGTCTGGAGTTAGATCAGTTTATTGATGATCAGAGTATCATTGTGATGTTTTTATACGATGAGACAGAGATGGTGCAGTTAGAGGAGACGATCGCAGCAGAGAAGCTGACGGTAGGTCTTTTGTATATTGATAACTATGAGGAGACCGTGGCAAGCATTGATGAGGTGCGCCAGTCACTTCTGATGGCGTTGATCGATCGTAAGATCAACAAGTATATGCAGGGGATTGATGCAATCTCCAAGAAGTTAGAGAAGGATAAGTTTCTGTTTGTCTTTAAACAGGAGCATCTGAAGGATCTGAAGGAGACGAGATTTTCCATTCTCGAAGAGGTTCGTGCGATCAACATCGGCAATGATCAGACCTGTACGATCAGTATCGGTATCGGTACAGAGTCTGAGACATATACGGAGCTTTACAACAATGCCCGGGCGGCAATCGACCTGGCATTGGGACGCGGCGGTGATCAGGCGGTCATCAAGGGAAGCGAGAGCGAGGAGTTCTACGGAGGCAAGCGGGTTTCCGCAGAACGTAATACGCGTGTAAAGGCGCGTGTGAAGGCACATGCGTTAAAGGAGCTTATCGAGAGCAAGGAACGTGTTGTCGTGATGGGACATTCCATCGGCGATGCCGATTCGTTTGGTGCGTCCGTAGGAGTTTACCGGATTGCCAAGACGCTGGAGCGCAAGGCTTATGTAGTGTTAGACCAGTGTAGTCCGTCGGTACGTCCGCTTTGTGACCGTTTCTACAGCGGTGACTATGAGGATGGAATGATCGTCAACCGGGAGGAAGCCGGGAAGCTTGTGGATGAGAATGCGCTTCTCGTCATCGTGGATGTCAATAAGGCAGATTACACAGAGTGTCCGGAGCTTGTAGAACAGGCACAGTCGGTTGTGGTCATTGATCATCACCGTCAGGCGGGCGATGCGATTTCGCAGGCTGTGTTATTCTATATTGAACCATATGCATCCTCTGCGAGTGAGATGGTATCGGAGATTTCACAGTATATCGGCAATGGATTGAAACTGAAGCCGGCGGAGGCTGAGGCACTGTATGCCGGTATTATGATCGATACAAACAATTTCACGGATAAGACAGGCGTGCGTACCTTTGAGGCAATGGCATATCTGCGCCGCAACGGTGTGGATGTGATCAGACTTCGTAAGGCATTCCGCGAGAATATGGATGAGTACCGGATCAAGGCGGCTGCGATCGAGGCAACCAATCTTTATCTGGACAGTTATGCGATCACAGAGAGCAAAGCCGAGGGGACGGATAGTCCGACCGTGCTTGCTGCCAAGATTGCCAATGAGCTTCTGGATATCAGCGGTGTAAAGGCATCGTTTGTATTAACAAATTATAATGATAAGATATATATCAGCGCCAGATCGATCGATGAGGTAAATGTACAGGTCATGATGGAAAAACTTGGTGGCGGTGGTCACATCAATATGGCAGGAGCGCAGCTTAAGGACTGTACGGTTTCCGAGGCAGAGGAGAAGCTTCGCACCATGATCGACAAGATGATCGAGGATGGAGATATTACACAATAGGAGGTAACAGCGATGGAAGTAATCTTATTAGCAGATGTAAAGACATTAGGAAAGAAGGGAGAGCTTGTCAATGTCAGCGATGGCTATGCCAAGAATTTTCTCTTCAAGAAAAAGCTTGGAATCGAAGCTACCGCACAGAATAAAAATGATCTTAAGCTTCAGAAAAAGCATGAGGAAAAGGTGGCACAGGAGAAGTTAGATGACGCAAAGGCATTTGCGGAGGAACTCAAAGAGAAATCCATCACCGTTTCCATTAAGACGGGAAGCGGCGGACGAAGCTTTGGTTCGGTATCTACCAAGGAGCTTGCTGCGGCTGCCAAAGAACAGCTTGGATATGAACTGGATAAAAAGAAAATGGTTCTTCCGGAGCCGATCAAAAGTCCGGGGATCTTTGATCTCCCGATCAAGCTTCATCCAAAGGTTATGGGAAGTCTGAAGGTGATCGTACAGGAGACGAAGTAGCGGCGGACGGTAAGTCTGCGGCTGTAAGTGAACGGGGGACAGACAATGGATGAAGCGGTATTCAAAAGGATTCCGCCCCACAACGATGAGGCAGAGCGTGCGGTTATCGGCTCCATGATGATGGATCAGGATGCAGTGCAGATTGCCTCAGAGCAGTTACAGGGGGAAGACTTTTATAATGGACAGTATGGCGTGATCTTTTCGGCACTGGTGGAAATGCATCAGCAGGGAGTTGGAACCGATCTTGTCACCATACAGAATAAGCTGCGTGAAATGGAGATTCCACCGGAGCTTACAAGTGTAGAATATATTGGAGATCTGATCAACAGCGTGCCGACATCGGCGAATATCCGTTATTATGTGAAGATCGTGCAGGAGAAGTCTGTGCTGCGGAGTCTGATCAAGGTGACGGAGTCGATTACCGGCAACTGTTATTTGGACAAGAATCCGCTGGAGGATATCCTTGAGGATGCCGAGAAGAAGGTCTATGACGTTGTGCAGAGACGTAATTCCGGTGAATTTGAAAATATCCGCGATGTAGTATTGCGGACACTTGACAGCATTGAGACTGCGGCAAAGCAGCAGGGACATATTACAGGTCTTCAGACAGGATTTCGGGATCTTGATTATAAGACTGCAGGTCTGCAGCCGTCGGATCTGATCCTGATCGCGGCAAGACCTGCCATGGGTAAGACGGCGTTTGTGCTGAATCTGGCGGAGTATATCGCACTTCATAGTCAGAGTACGATCGCAATGTTCAGCCTCGAGATGAGTAAGGAGCAGCTGGTCAAGCGTATGCTTTCCATGAACTCCAAGGTAGATTCCCAGAGGATCCGAACCGGTAATCTGGAGGATGAGGACTGGGGTAAACTGGTCGACAGTGTACGCCGGCTCGGTAATTCCAATCTGGTCATTGACGACAGTTCCGGTATTACGGCATCAGAGATCCACTCCAAATGTCGTCGTCTCAAGATGGAGAAGGGACTGGATCTTGTCATTATCGATTACTTACAGCTGATGAGTGGTGGTGGAAAGCGCCGCGGTGACAGCCGACAGCAGGAGATATCAGACATTTCCCGTGCCCTAAAGGTCATGGCGAGAGACTTGAATGTGCCGGTGATCGCATTGTCACAGCTTTCCCGTGCGGTAGAACAGCGCCCGGATAAGAAGCCGATGCTTTCCGACCTGCGTGAGTCCGGAGCGATCGAGCAGGATGCGGATATGGTTATGTTCTTGTACCGCGAGGAATATTACAAACCTGATTCCGAGAAAAAGGGGCAGGCGGAGCTTATTATTGCAAAACAGAGAAGTGGTCCTACCGGCACAGTAGAGCTGGCATGGCTTGCTCAATATACAAAGTTTGGCAATTTGGAGAGAGAATCCGGCAATTCCTAGGATTTAAGCTATTAAAAAACTCTAAATTTGCCAAAGAGACTTGATTTGCGGAAGCGAAACGAGTAGAATGAAACACGGTGTAAACCTTAGTAACGAATGGAGGAAAGAGAGAAATGGCTGAACAGGTAAAGTTTGATTATTCTCTGACTGCCGGTGTAATCTCAGAGGATGAGATGAAGGCAATGGAGAAGATCACGAAAGACGCAAAAGATGTATTAGTAGGGAAGAGTGGCGCAGGTAATGATTTCCTTGGATGGATCGACCTTCCGGTTGATTATGACAAGGAAGAGTTTGCGAGAATCCAGAAGGCAGCACAGAAGATCCAGTCTGATTCCGAGGTACTTCTTGTGATCGGTATCGGTGGTTCTTATCTTGGAGCAAGAGCTGCAATCGAGTTCTTACGCCACAGCTTTTACAATAACGTATCCAAAGAGATCCGCAAGACCCCGGAGATCTATTACTGTGGTAACAACCTGAGCGGTACATACCTGTCTCAGTTGATCGATGTCATTGGTGACCGCGATTTCTCTGTAAATATTATCAGTAAGTCCGGTACAACAACAGAGCCGGCTGTAGCATTCCGTATCTTCAAGGAAATGCTTGAGAAGAAGTATGGCAAGGAAGAGGCTGCCAAGAGAATTTATGCAACAACCGATAAAGCAAAGGGAGCACTTAAGAGTCTTGCAACAGAGGAAGGCTATGAGACCTTCGTTGTTCCGGATGATGTAGGAGGACGTTTCTCTGTACTGACAGCAGTAGGTCTTCTTCCGATCGCTGTCAGCGGTGCTGATATCACAAAGCTTATGGAAGGTGCTGCTTCCATGCGTGAGGTATGTCTGAATAAGGACTTCGCAGAGAATGATTCCATGAAGTATGCTGCAGTTCGAAATATTCTTCTCCGCAAGGGTAAGTCTGTTGAGATCCTTTGTAACTATGAGCCGATCTTCCACTATGTCGCTGAGTGGTGGAAACAGCTCTTCGGTGAGAGTGAAGGAAAGGATCAGAAGGGTCTGTTCCCGGCATCTGTTGATCTTACAACAGATCTTCATTCCATGGGTCAGTTCATTCAGGACGGAAGCCGTGTTATGTTCGAGACAGTGATGGAATTAGAGAAGCCTGCATTTGACCTGAAGATCCAGAAGGAAGATGTTGATCTGGATGGTCTGAACTATCTGGCAGGAAAGACGCTTGATTTTATCAATAAGAGTGCGATGAAGGGTACCCAGCTTGCTCACACAGACGGCAATGTTCCAAACCTTGTAGTAAAGGTACCGGAGCAGAATGAGTTCTATCTCGGACAGCTGTTCTACTTCTATGAGTTCGCATGTGGTCTGAGTGGATATATCCTTGGCGTTAATCCGTTTAATCAGCCCGGCGTAGAGAGCTACAAGAAGAACATGTTTGCACTTCTTGGAAAGCCTGGTTTCGAGGAACAGCGCGAGCAGTTGATGAAAAGACTGTAATAATAGAATAAATCTGTTTTAAATAGAAAGGATGTCATCGAATGGTGGCATCCTTTTTTGATGTCCCATCCAATAAATAAGGTAAATCTGTAGGAAAATGCAGGTATCCATCCGGGAGGGGCAGGTGGTAAAATAAATCTACAAACGTGGGAGCGGATAATGCAACGTTTCTCAGAAAAAATGAGAAATCTGAAAAAGATTGGAGGGCAACTATGAGAAAAACAGGAACTCGACTGCTTGCAGTGCTTGCGGCAGTCAGTATGACGGTAAGCCTGCTTCCGGTCAACGCAGTGACAGCTGCACAGACGGACAAGGCACAGAGCGTACAGGAAGTAACAACAGCACAGACCGGTGGTAAGGTACAGAGCGTACAGGCGGCGGACAGCCTCAAAAAGGCATCGAAAGCGCCGGTGACATTTTCCGAGGCAAGCGGAACTTATAAGGATGCTTTTTCGTTGAAGCTTCAGGGAGCAGACACGGATACCGCAATCTATTACACAACCGATGGCAGTGATCCGTCTGATCCGGACAATACGGCAAGGATTGCTTATGCGGACAGCGGTATTTCGATTACCGACCGCAAGAACGATGAGAATGTACTGTCAGCGATCGATCCGATTTTGTTTGATGCAGTGAATGTAAAGGGAAGCTCTGATCAGAAGAGCTTTGTCAGTACAATATCTGCGCCGGATAAGTCCAAGGTTGACAAATGTACTGTGATCAAGGCGGCAGCACAGCATGAGGATGGTACCTATTCTGATGTTGTGACCAACACCTATTTTGTGGGTGATATGGCAGAGCATATTGATGGTATCAGTGAGAGCTGCAAGGCAGCCGGCAAGGATCTGGCGGTGATGTCGATCAGCATGGACGCAGATGATCTGTTTGATTCTGCCAAGGGCATCTATGTAAAGGGAGATACTTTTGACAAGGCACTTAAGGAGTATCTTGACGGAGGCGGTAAGGTTGACTGGGACGCATCCGATCTTTGCCGGAAGCTGGATGCTAATTATAAGCAGAAGGGTAAGGGCTGGGAGCGCAGCACCCATATCGATTATTTTGAGAGCAACGGAACTGATACAAAGTGCCAGCTTCAGCAGGATTGTGGTATCCGTATTCAGGGTAACTATTCCCGTTCTGATTACCAGAAGAGTTTTCGTCTCTATGCAAGACAGGATTATGGTCCAAAGAACTTCAAGTATGCTTTCTGGGACAATGCGAAGGATGATGAAGGAAATGTGATCGACAAGTACAAAAAGATCGTTCTTCGTAACGGCGGTAACTGTGCATTTACGACAAAATGTTCCGATTCTTACTGGCAGTCATTGCTGGAGGAGTTAAACTGTGATAATCAGAGTGCCCGTCCGTGTGTGGTTTATCTGAATGGCGAGTACTGGGGTGTTTATGTACTACAGGATGATTTCTGTGGTGCCTATATGGAAAACAAGCATGGTGTCAATAAAGATAACGTTGTGATCTATAAAGGTGATGCAGAAGCAATCCAGCCACTTGGCTATAAGCTGGATGAGGGCGAACTTCCGGAGGGAGTGAAGGATGAGGATTATTATTTTAAGGATCTGGAGAGTTTTATGAGCACACATTCCAGTCTGGAGAATCAGTCCGATTATGATGAATTTGCGGCGATGGTTGATGAGGATTCCATGATTGATTATTTTGCGACAGAAGTATGGATCAATAATAAATGGGACTGGCCGGGAAAGAACTGGTCGATGTGGAAGACAACGGCTAAGGATGATACCAATCCATATGCGGACGGCAAATGGCGTTTTATGGTATATGATGTTGAGTTTGGCGGCATAAGCGGTTCCGGTGATGCATCGGAAAACACGATCAGGAATTCCAAGCTGTTAAAAACAGGAACGGCAGACGAGAAATCGGTTAACCATGATAAACCTCATGTCAGAAGCTTTGCACTGATGATGACGAATAAGAATTTCCGGGACAAGTTCATCGCACGTCTTGAGAGTTTTACCAATGGCATGTTTGAAAAGAACCGTGCGACAACAAGGCTCGATCAGTTTAAGGAAATGTATCAGCCAATTCTGGATCAGTTCTTCGAACGTTTCAATACCTTTAATGGCATGACGGCAGACAAGGCGATCAATGGAGAAAGTTGGAACACATACGGATCACTTCAGGCAATCCGTGAGTTTTTGAATGGAAGAAGCAATCAGATCCCGAAGATTGTAAAATATGTCCGTAATTATTACGGAGATCCCGCTGATGTCAGTACATCACCAAAGCCGACGAATGACCCGTCCACCGTACCAACACCGGCTCCGTCGGCAGCACCAAGCCAGGTTCCGGCACAGCAGACAGCGTCTCCGGTATCAACGCAGAATCCGTCCGATATCAGTAGTAATGCGCAGGCTGGTGAGAGTAAAGAGACATTAAAGGATGGCACGGTTGTGATCCGGACTACGGATGCAAAGGGTAAGGTGACAGAGACAAAGTATCAGACGAAAGCCGGTATTTACCGGTTAAGCAAAGATAACAGTCTGTGTTATCTGGCGAAGAACAACGCTTTTCTCAAGAATAAGACATCTGTGACGATCAAGGATACCGAGAAGATCAACGGCAAAACACTGAAGATCACAGCGGTAGAAAAGGGAACTTTTAAGGGACTTGGCAAGCTGAAAAAGGTAATGATCGGAAAGAATGTAACCACGATCGGAGACAATGCATTCTCCGGCTGCAAGAACCTGAAAAATATTGTGATCAAATCAACACAGCTAAAGAAGGTCGGCAAAAATGCGATCAAAGGAATTGCAAAGGGAGCACAGATTACGTGTCCAAAAGCAAAGAAAAAGGCTTATAAAAAGCTTTTTACGGCAAAGACCGGCTTTGTGAAAAAAACAATGAAATTAAAATAATACAGAGCGCAGCGGCACCGCACAGCTTTAGCCGCAGGGGAATACCTTTGGAACCGAACATTATTAAAATGGCAGGACTTATTAAATAACGTCCTGCCATTGTCCGATATAAATACCATACGGGGAGGAGGCGGTAACGTGAAACCTGCAGGGGATGCAGCAGAGGAAAAACTGGCAGATCTGGTGCGACAGGCCAAAAGAGGCAGTCGGGAAGCTTTTATGGAATTATATAAGCTCTTTTATCATGAATTATATGCGTATGCATCCTATATGCTTCGCCATCCACAGGATGCGGAGGATGTGGTTTCCGACACGATCGTAGCGGCATTCGAATCGATCGGAAAGCTTCGGGATGTATATCGCTTTCGCCAATGGTTGTTTAAGATATTGTCCAACCAATGCAAGAAGCGGAGAAAGTCCTACGCGGAGCGCAACCGCCGTCATAACCTGGACTTTCCGGGAGAGGAACAGAAGGATGTGTTTTCCGGGGTCAGTGACGGTCGGGATATGGAGAAGGAGGCAACGGACCGTGAGTGGATCCGGCAGGCCTTTGAGACGTTGTCGGAGGAAGAACGCTATATCGTTAATTCATTTCTTTTTGGCGGATACCGGGGAGATGAGATCGCACAGAGTCTGGGGATAGGCTCCGGTACACTGCGGTCAAAGTACCGGCGGGCATTGGCTAAAATGAAGAAAAAGCTGGATGAGTGAAAGGAGGCGTCGTGATCATGGAAGAGCAAAATGGACTGGAAAGACTGGCATCCCATCGGATTCAGGGCGTGCTCCCAAAGAAATATCATATGGAATACCGCTCGGGAAGTGAGTCGCTTGTTGAGGAGCAGTCATTAAAAGAGGTCGAGGAAATGATCCTGGCTGCCGGTGAAAATATCGATGTGCCGGAGAGCTTACAGCCGGACAATATGAGCCGGAAGCTGGAGCAGATATATGTCCGCAAAAAGCAGCGCCAAAGACGTCTTGCAGTCTGTGGAATATGCGTTATAATATTGATTATTGCAGTAATTGTATTTTTGATCGTGAGGGGACTGTGATGGTGCTGTAGCGGGAAATGGAGATTATGAATGGAAAAACGTAAAACAATAGGGATATTTTTGGAGGGAGATGACGTTCTCCAGGAGGGCTTGATCGCCAATGCTTTAATTGGGGAAGCGCAGGTGAAGGACTACAATATATTGATGTATCACAGTCTGATGAAAAAGCCGTCGTATGAGCAGGGATGTGTATCGGATGATGTCGCCAAGGGCGAGGGTGCGATCTATCAGCTTCCGGATTATCATATTTTTGACGGTGTGGTCATTCTGGGAGAGGTATTGCGTCCGGATGTGACAAGAGAGATCATTCGCCGTGCAGCAGAAGCAGATGTGCCGGTGATCGATGTCAATGATGTGTACGATGGCTGTTACCAGATCGGATATAATGATACGATCGGTATGAAGGAAATGGTACTGCATCTGATCCGTGAGCATGACTGCCGCGATATCTATTTTATGTCCGGATTTAAGGGCAACAAAGAATCCGAGGAGAGAGAGGCGGCATACCGCAGTGCTCTGGAGGAGGAAGGAATTGAGTTTCAGCGGGATCATGTCGGCTATGGACAGTTCTATATGCAGGCGGCGGATGTGATACAGGAGTATCTGGAATCGCATCCGATGCCGGATGCGATTGTGTGTGCCAACGATACCATGGCGATGTTTGTCATTAAGTATCTCAATGACAATGAATATCAGGTGCCGGAGGATGTGATCGTCACAGGCTTTGATCACACGAAGGAAGCCTCGGAGTATCAGCCTTCCATTTCTTCTGTGGAACGTTCCCTGCGTAAGTCCGGCGTGGAGGCGGTAAGGCTTCTGGAAGCACTTTGGTGCGGAGAACAGGTTCCACAGAGAAGTCTGGTTCCGGCACATCTGGTACTGAATCAGAGTTGTGGCTGTGTAGAACATACGAAGTTGGATCTGAACAGGATTAATCAGGAGAAATTAAAGGACATTGTGCGCAGGGATTTGTTTATCCATCATCTGACCGAATTCTGGCGGGATGTTTCGCCGAAGGAGTCTGTGGAGGAAGTGCTTGAGGTCATTTGTGATTATCTGGATTTCTTTGGATGGAAGGAATTTCGTTTCTGTCTTTGCGATGATATTATTGATCAGGGTGGTGGCAGAAGCAAACGGATCCATGGGTATTCACAGAATATGACTCTGGTAACCTGCAGACGGGGAGAACCGCTTTTGATGGAACCTGTGTTTTATCCTGATATACTTCCGGATATTCCGTTGCAGGGGGAAGAACCGGCACATGACATTTTTGTACCATTGTATCTGAATCAGCGTACAGTTGGTTATCTGTGGATATCGACGGATTATTGTATGCAGGAAACACCTATGGTATATGCAATGTTGACGGTTATGAACAGCTCGGTTATTGATCTGTGTCTGTTGAAGGAGAAGGATTCTCTGGTAGAAAAGCTGGACAGCATGTATGTGCGTGACGAGTTGACCAAGCTTTATAATCGTTTTGGCATGAGACGTTATGTGGAGAAGATCCTGCAGGTAGCAAAACGCGATGGAAAGCACATTATGTGTATTGAGATGGATCTGGATGGTTTGAAGCGGATCAATGATACCTATGGTCATGATGCGGGAGACAATGCCATTGTGCAGATTGCCAATGCGATGCGTCAGGCATCAGAGCGCAGAGAGGTCTGTATACGAAGCGGTGGCGATGAATTTCTGGTATTTGGAATTGCCGAAAAGGAAAGTGATGCAAGATCATTTATCCGCAGAGTGGAGGATTGTCTTGATGAGTATAACAGCCGGAATCAGTGGCCGTATCAGGTTGCGTGCAGTTGTGGATATTATGTACGCCGTGCCAGTGAGATCAATTCTCTTGAGGAGATGGTGACAGAGGCAGATAAGCTTCTTTATATGGTCAAGGCAAGAAGGCGGACGACACGGACGTCATAAGTCGCTATCATGTTTGTTTCGCGGACAGAGAAAGCAGAACTTTAATGTATATAAAAGGCCCCGCAGACCGGTGACAGAATGTGTCACCGGTCTGCGGGGCTTGTATCATTTAACTATCCATGAAGACAACCGGTTTGATTGGTATGTATCAGACTAGTATACATAAATCTTAAGCTTGGAAGCTTTTGCTTTGACAAGAAGGGAGCGGTAAGTGGATTTCTTGCCGGATGGAATAACAACGTAGCAGCCACTCTTGACATAGCGGAATGCGTTACTGTTGATCTTTGTGATCTTTTTGGAATTGATGATAACGGCTTTTAATTTCTTGCAGTTTTGGAATGCCTTTTCGCCGATAAATGTTGTTTTGGCAGGAATCGTAACCTTGCGCAGGGCAGAACATCCGGCAAAGGCATATTTTTTGATTGTTGTTACACCGCTTCCGATTGTGACGGAGGTTAAGGATGTCATCCCCTGGAAGGCATATTTTCCGATGTAGGTGACATTTTTGCCAACTTTGACGGAAGTCAGAGCCTTGTTGTTTTTAAAGGATTTTTCGTTGATTCCCGTAACGAGGTAGCTGGTACCCTGCCATGTAACACTTGCAGGAATTGTAAGGCTGGTTTTAAGCTTGCCTTCTGCACTAAGTCCACGGACTTTAACCGTTGCTTTGGCGGTTCCGTCTGCGACAGCGGTAACACTGTAGATGTAGTTACCTGTTGTGAAACGATCCCCAACTTTTAATGCTGCATTTGTTGTGATACCTGCCGGCGTTGTAGTTGTTACAACTGCAGGCGGAGTTGCTGTTGCTGCCGGTGTGATCTTGGGCGGCTGTGTTGTTGCGGTACTTTCCGGCGTCTTTGTCTCCTCGGGTGTGTCTGTGACATCCGGTGTCTTGGTGGCTTCGGATGTTTCCTGCGGTGCATCGGTGACATCAGGAGTGTCAATACCACTGCCGGAGGTAATGTTTGCTACGATTGTAGAACCATCATTTTCCGCGGCTGTCTGGTTTGGCAGGCTGCTGATCCCTGCACCGGAGATAACCAGTGCGGCACTTAACATCATTGCGATTACTTTTTTCTTCAT
The DNA here is from genome assembly GCF_057878315.1 of Jutongia sp. NCBI lineage: Bacteria > Bacillati > Bacillota > Clostridia > Lachnospirales > Lachnospiraceae > Jutongia > Jutongia sp. Next base: position 19,643 of record NZ_DBLXSO010000015.1, read on the forward strand.
TTGAATCCCTCCAATTTCTTTTTGATGTTGCATATCTTAACAGGCAGATAAGTCATTTTTCGGACAAAATTATGGCAGATCCGGCTCAATTTTTTGTCAGAAAAATGACAAAGTATCTAGGAATATCCCGGTTCGTTTGGTATAATTACGTATGTAGTGCAAATCGAATCATTATGAAGGAGGTAACTATGAAGAAGCAATTTATGGGGAAATGGTTTTCCTTCGCTTTAGTTCTGGCGATGCTTATATCCCTGATGGGGAACTCAGGCGCACAGGCAGCTAAGGCACCGAAGATCAGCAAGAAATCTGTTAACGTTACGGCTGGAAAGTCAGCCACGGTAACAATTAAGAACAAGCCTTCAGGGGCAAAGATCACCTGGAAGACGAAAAACGCGAAGATTGCCACTGTTAAGAACGGCAAGATCAAGGGCGTGAAGGCAGGAAAGACGACAGTCACTGCCAAGGTTGTTTACAAAAAGGGCAAAAAGAAGATTACAAAGAATTTTCGGGTAAAAGTAACCGTGAAAGCAGCGAAAAACGCTGCGACACAGGCACCGGCGACACAGGCACCGGCAGCATCTGCACCTGCCCCGGCTGCACCGACTGTGGCACCGTCCGCTTCCACTGCACCGGTTGTGACTCCTGTTCCGACAAAGGCACCGCTTCAGTCGAGAACACCGGGTCCTTCCTATGGAGTGAATGAGTCCAATCTGACGGACGAGCATACATCTGCCAACGGCATTACCACAAAGGATAATGGTCTCATGAGAAGAAATCTTACTGCGCAGGATATCACACCTGTCATGGGGCTTGGCTGGAATGTCGGAAACTCTCTGGAGCAGACGCTTGCAAAGAGCTGCACCGCTCTTTCTGCTGAGGAGCAGGCAAAGCTGACGGACGAGCAGTGGGTAACCGGTTACGAGACCAATGCAGATAATGTAGTATCCACACAGAAGCTTTTCGACGGACTGAAAACATACGGCATCAACACCGTCCGTATTCCGATCGCCTGGACTAATATGATGCAGGTAGTCAAGCAACCGGACGGAAGCAATTATTATAAGATCAACGATGCATACTTTAACCGTGTTGAGGAGGTTATGAACTACTGTCTCAACAATGAGATGTATGTCATCATCAATATCCATTGGGACAACGGCTGGTGGGGCATGTTCGGAGATAAGGATCCGGCAGTCCGCGCAGAGGCATGGAAGAAATACGAGGACATGTGGACACAGATCGCAAACCGCTATCAGGAGTATTCTGATCATGTGATCTTCGAGGGCGGCAATGAGGAATTGGGCGAACGTCTCAATGATGACTGGACCGGCGGAAGCAAGCAGACCGGTACACTCACACTTGAGGAGACCTACGAGGTTGCAAATAAGATCAACCAGACCTTCGTCAACATTATCCGCGAGTGCGGTATTAATATGGACGGAACGACCAACAACAATTACGATCGTTTCCTTCTGATCCCGGGTTATGACACAAACCTGCATCAGACCTGTGGAGACAAGTATTCCGATAAGGTTAAGAAAAATAACGACAAATTAACCTTCACAATGCCGGAGGATGTTAGTGACAACGGAATCAGCAAACTGTTTGTTTCCATTCATTACTATGATCCTCTCGGATGGGGAATTGCAAAGTCCTCTTCCTCAAGCTATGAGACACCAAAGGGAACCTCTAATTTCAAGGATACCTGGGGTTCTGAGGAAGATTATGCGGCAATGCAGGAGGATTTCGATGCAGTCAATACCGCTTTTACCGAGAAGGGCTACGGCGTGATCTTTGGTGAGTTTGGTGTTGTATCTGTTAACAAAGACGGCATTGCAGATTATTTCCGCCAGTTCTTCAAGAGCTGCCGGCAGTATGGCATGGTTCCGGTTATGTGGGATGAGGGAACATATGTAGACCGCTCCGGTACCGGCAATAAGAAAAAGGCATATTTTGTCTATGATGATATTGGACAGGTATTTGCAGAGATCACAGGATCGACTCCGAGCATCTCAGCCGATGCACTGAAGCTTACAACACACACAGGTATCCCGGAGAATCCGGTATCTGCCAATCAGGATCCACTTGTTGTTGCAACCTGGGACGGTGATTTTATGAGAAATACAACCACCTCTGCTTCTGTTGATCTTAATGAGATCCGCGGCGTATTCGGAGAACAGTTTATCGGACAGTATAACGGTCAGGAGGTCGGAGGCTACTGGAATGCGGGAACCACGACCATCAATGATAAATTTGAGGGACTTACCCTGGAAACATCATGCTCAAAGGAATGGTGGCATGCACATTACCAGTTGAGTGACTGGAGCAAGATTGAGAAGCCATGCGTGCGTATCACCATGCACAATGACGATATCAGTCAGTCTGCAGACCTTCAGCTTGTTTACACCGATCCGTCGATCATTGTCAATGAGAACGGTGCGGCATGGCGTTATGAGAAGGACTTTGCACAGGTTATCTATGAGACCGATGAGAATGGCAAGGTTAAGACAGATGACAAAGAGCGTGCAATCGTGAAGAGAGATGCCGATGGAAATATGGTATTAGCAGATACCGCATGGATCGGTAAGGTATTAAATCTTGATAAGAATGCGCTGGAGGCATATCCGGTACTTCTTCTTACTACGAATAATTACCTTGGCGTTGATTTCGTCAAGGTTGAGATCTGCGACGCTGCATACAATGCAGACGGTACACCGTTTACGGAGGAAGCAGACAACTAATATTGTGACGGCACAGGTGTTTCATATACAGTGATCACACTAACAAAACCCGGTATTTTGAAAGGAAAAGTTCTTTTCGGAATACCGGGTTTTTATGATTTGACATACGTTAAAAAGAAAAAAAGCGAAAATTTGTCAGAATTGTGTCAAAATTTAAGAATTATTTAAAGATATTGAAACGATTGTATGGTACTCTAAGCGTAGAGTATGTATTATCAGGAAGCTTATGGAGTAATACATGCACAGTTTTGGGAAAGGAGGGGGAACCTTGGAGAAACCGGAAACAGAAAATAAAGGGGAACCGCGCAAGTGCGTTATTGATGTCAAAGACCTGTATAAAATCTATCCGATCGGCAAGAATGAGGTGCGTGCGCTGAATGGTGTAAGTTTCCAGGTGTATGAGGGAGAGTTTTGTGCCATTGTCGGTGCATCGGGCTCCGGTAAGTCTACATTGCTGAATATGCTTGCAGGACTGGAGAAGCCTACCAAAGGTCAGATCATGGTGGCAGGTGAGCGGATCGACAAGTACAAGGAGAACAGACTCGTACAGTTTCGCAGGGAGAAGATTGGATTTATTTTTCAGTCCTTCAATCTGATCCCGACCATGAACGCGGTCGAGAATGTGGCATTACCGCTGGTATTTCGCGGCGTTTCCAAAAGCGTCCGCATGAAGCGTGCCGGAAAGATGATCGATCTGGTCGGACTGAAGAAGTACCGACTGCATAAACCGAACCAGATGTCCGGCGGACAGCAGCAGCGTGTCGGTATGGCAAGAGCACTGGTGCTTAATCCGAGCATTGTATTTGCGGATGAGCCGACAGGAAATCTGGATTCCAAGACATCGGCAGAGATGATGGAACTGATGCGCCATGTGCTCAGCGAACACAACAAAACTCTTGTTATGGTTACACATGACAATGATCTGGCGGCACTTGCCGACAGACAGATTAGGATCAAGGATGGCAAGATCGTCGAGAATGTACAGGATTGATGAAAAGGGGAATCTGAACGATCCAGAAAATGGAGGATAACATTTTGAAAAAGAAAAAATTATTACTGGCAGTGCTTCTTAGCCTGGCAATGGTGACGAGCGTGGTGCCTGGACAGAATCTGAAAACAGCGTGGGCTGCAGGTGAGGGGGATGAACAGGGAAACACCGGTAGTCTGGTGGGTGATGACGGTATGCAGAGCGAGGTTATAAACGGCAATGCGGCAGACATCAGCTTTTCCAATGTAAGCGTATCCGGCAGTAAGGCAGGCGGTAAGGTGAATGTATCCTTTACCGTGACCGGTAACAGGAACAGCAAAAAGCACTATGATATAGAGAATATTGAGAAGATATATCCGGTATTAAATGACAGCTTTCCGTTTGTTATGGACAACGAAGCGTACCGTGTGACAAACGGCAGCGGCAATTCAGTCAGCTGCAGCTATACCTTCCGGGCAAAGGATAATCTGGACACGGCATATTATATGGCTGGTTTTACGGTAGTGTATACCAGAAAGGCTGTCGACGGAAGTCAGACAGCGTATGACAGTGAGTACAGCCTCAATAAAAATATCAGCGTCAAGCTGACAGGGAAACCAAAAGCAACCGAGAAGCCGGATGTGAAACAGGAGGCGAAGGATGCAGACATTTCCCTGAAAATGCGCAATACTCCATATGGTGTTTACGGAGGAAGCTGTGCGGTATCGTTTGTGGCAAGCAGTAAGAAATATGCGATCAAGAGCGTTGTTCCGGTGATCGACAACAACTTCCCGTTTGCAAGTACCACCGACGCTTATAAGGTGATCCGTTCTGCAGGCACGAGGAATTTATCCTGCAGCTACAATTTCAAAGTGAAGAATAACGTATCCACAGGATATCAGGGTGTGGTATTCCGGATCAGTTATCTGAAGAACGGTCAGGCAGTGACCGAGGATAAGACCGTCAATATAGAACTGAAGGGAAAGACACAGAAGAACAAAGCCGACAAAGGCAAGAAGAGCACACCCCGCGTGATGGTATCCGGTTTTACGACGGATGTGAAACAGGTGCGTCCAAACGGAAAGTTTCTTCTGACATTAGAGCTTCGTAACAATGCAAGCCAGGCAGTACATAATATCAAGCTGACTATGTCTACGGAGAACGGCGAGTTTCTGCCACTGAGTGGTGCAAGTACAGCATATCTGGACAGCATCGCCGCCAAGTCGACGGCAAAGGTTTCCTTCTGGATGAAGGCGGCAGCCGGTTTAAGCTCCAAGTCTTATCAGGTAACCGTAAAGACAGAGTATGAAGATGGCAGAGCAAACGGCTATAATGCAGATGATCATGTTTCTATCCCTGTCGTACAGAAGGACCGTATCAGTCTGACAGATGTGGTTCCACCGGATATGCTCAGTGTAGGCGGCACAGGAGATCTGTCCTTCTCTATCAATAACCTTGGCGGAAGTGCGCTGAACAATGTATCTGTAATCTGTAAAGGAAAGGAAATCTCCTGTGAGAAATCCTTTGTTGGTAACATTGCAGCCGGAGCAACCGGTTATGCTACCGTGACGCTGAATGGTGATCAGGCAACCGCGGATGACAGTGACGGCACATGCACGATCATCGTAAAGTATGAGAATGCTTCCGGTGAGACGAAGAAATATACCGAAAAGACAAATGTATATGTAACTGAAGAGATGGACGATGCAGATATTCCGGCAGGGGATACAGAGGATGTACAGGCAAAGAAGGGGCTTCCGCTTGCTGCAAAGATTGCCATTGGCGTGGCGGCAGTTATTGTGATTATCGTCATTGTTCGGGTGATCGTGAAGAAAAGACGCAAGAAAAAAGAAGAGGAGTTGATGGACGATGAGCTTCTATGATCTTATGACCATGAGCCTGGGGAATCTGTGGCGCAGAAAGCTGCGTACCGTTCTTACCGTGCTCGGCGTACTGATCGGAACGACTTCCATCGTGGCGATGCTCTCTCTGGCATTTGGTATGAAGCAGATGATCATGGATGAGTATGCAAGTATGGGGTCGGTGACACAGATTATGATCAGCGGCGGAGGCGGGGATATGGATTCATCGTCGAGTCAGACAGATACCTCCACGATGCTGACAGAGACAAACATGCAGATGTTTCAGGATATGGAGCATGTCAAAAATGTCCTTCCGCAGTTGTCCTTTGATGGCAATATGCAGAGCGGACGTTATTCCGGATATGCCAATCTGATTGGCGTGGATCAGAGTCTTTTAGATTCCCAGGAGTTAGAGAAGGGAGATATCCCACAGAAGGGAAGCACCGGTACGCTTCAGGTGATCGCAGGCAATCAGATCCTGACCGGGTTTGGATATGTTCAGGGAGATCAGTATGTGGATTATTATTCTACCGGAGAGCTTCCGAAGATCGATCTGATGACACAGATCAGACAGCTGCAGGTGTATAACGATCAGACGGACACGACGGATACAGGTGCACAGACGGATACCGGAGATGATACAACAGGGGATACCTCTTCAGATGGAGACAGTACAGACAGCTCAGGGGGTGACACAGCAGATTCCAAACCGGTGGAGGATAACTCTATGCTGAACTTCCGGATCAAGGTGGCCGGAATTATGGCAGGAGGTGTTGAAGAGTACAATACCTACAGTAACAGTCTGTTAGTGAATATCGACGATCTGAAAAGTTATCTGACGAAGAACTTTGGAAAGGGCAATATTCCGGGACAGCCAAAGCCGAATGGCAAACCGATGAACGAGTGGGTTTATAGCACTCTGGTCGTTGATGTGGATGATGCATCCAATGTAGACAGTGTTATGAAGGATATTCAGGATATGGGCTTTAGTGCCAGCAGTAACAAGGATCTGCTCGATTCTGCACAGAAGAATCTGCAGATCGTAGAGCTGGTACTGGGCGGAATCGGTATGGTGGCATTTCTGGTAGCAGCGATCGGTATTGCCAATACAATGATGATGTCAACATACGAGAGAACGAAAGAAATCGGTGTTATGAAGGTACTTGGCTGTGACATGCGTGATATCCAGAAGCTGTTTCTGGCAGAAGCAGGATTTATCGGACTGATCGGAGGTATTGTCGGACTTGGACTGACTTGTGGCGTCTCGGCGCTGATCAATCATTTTGCGGTGTCGATGGGAGGCATGAAGGGTAATATATCCGTTATTCCATGGTGGCTTGCACTGGCAGCAGTGGCATTTTCTACCCTGATGGGAATGGTTGCCGGATATTTTCCGGCACGCCGTGCCATGAAGCTGAGTCCGCTGGCGGCGATCCATACTGAGTAAGGAAAGCTGTTGTGGGCGGGGTCAGGACTGCTTTGGGGAACTGCCGAAGCATTTCTTCCAGGCACGGAAGAACGTAGAATAATTGTGGAAACCGCATTCGTAGCACGCCTGAGTGGCGGGCATACCGCCGTTGATATATTCTCTGGCGAGCAGCAGCCGCTTCGTTGTGATATAAGAACCGATGCTGCGACCGGTTTCCTGCTTGAAGGAATGCATCAGATAGTATTTACTCACATAGAACTTATCGGCAAGGGTGTCGGCAGTGACCGGCTCCTGCAGATGCGTGTTGATATATTCCAGACAGTCAAGGATCTTGGTGTTTGACGTGCTTGTCTCAAGAAATTCCAGATTATGGGACAGGGCAGCACGATTCAAAAAAATCATAAACTGTAAAAATAACAGGCGCTGGGAAAGCTCCTGTGCATACTCCTCAGGGTGTGCATAGGAAGCCTCCAGCGCCTTTAGTGTATGATAAATAGAACTTCCCTTAAAATAAGGAATACGCAGAACATGAGCGTTTGCTCTGGCGGCAAGCTCAAAGCACTGATCCAGAGCATAGTCTTTGCCGGCATATTGAGCAATAAAATCAGGAGAAAGGTATAAAATGATCCGTTCATAGGTAGAATCTGAATGTATGACCGGGCGGTGCAGCTCACCGGCGCGCACCAGCACAACATCGAACGGCTTCAGATCATAGCTCTTGCCCTCGATGGTGTAGCTGACATCCCCCTGCAGAAAGATCAGGATCTTATTGAAATCATGATAATGAAAGGTGAAATTCTTCCGTGTGTTATCCTGCAGATGAAATATTTTAAAATTGCTTTTCAGATAGCCGGTTTTTAAGTGCCGTTCAAAGGAAGGGGTGTCGTTATAATTCATACTTATCATTGTTACGCCTTTCTGGAAAATAGGTTTCAAATTGTGACGCACCAAGACGCCGTTTTCGTTAGTATAACGCAGTGGCATCCGAATGAAAAGAGGAGCCGGTGAATTTGTGGTATGAGCAAGGTGAAACGAAGTTTGACGTGATAACATTTTCTTATGAAAAAGGTATGTAAAATCTATTGACCCATGCTTCGGAATGTAAGATAATAAGGGCGGATAAATTATATGAAATGGAGAGAGAATGTATGAGAAAAACAAAGATTATATGCACACTTGGACCATCGACAGACTCGGATGAAGTCATTGAACAGCTGATCAATGAGGGAATGAATGTGGCACGTTTCAACTTCTCCCACGGCTCCCATGAGGAGCACAGCAAGCGTATGGAGAGACTGCGTCGTATCCGTAAGAAATGCGACAAGCCGGTGGCGATCCTTTTGGATACCAAGGGACCGGAGGTGCGTCTGGATACCTTTAAGGAAGGTAAGACTTTGTTAAAGCGCGGTCAGAAGTTTACACTGGTCTGCGGCGAGAAGGTCGATGGTGACAATTCTCACGTTGGTGTGACATATGATCATCTCTGCGAGGATGTCAGTGTTGGCGCGCCGGTTCTGATCGATGACGGACTGGTCGAGCTGGAGGTTACTGCGATTGTAAGGAATACGATCGAGTGTGTTGTCAAGAATGAGGGCGTGGTATCCGATCATAAGGGGGTTAATCTTCCGGGTGGTCATGTGAACCTGCCGTACTTAAGTGAGAAGGACCGTTCGGATATTTTGTTTGGTATCAAGAATGATGTCGATTTCATTGCGGCATCCTTTGTCCGTACGGCATTTGATGTCAAGCTGATCCGTAATCTGTTAGATGCCAATGGCGGCTCCGATATCAATATTATCGCCAAGATTGAGAATGCCGAGGGCGTTGCCAATATCGATGAGATCATTCGTGAATCCGATGCGATCATGATCGCCAGAGGCGATATGGGCGTGGAGCTTCCGGAGGAGGAAGTACCTGTTGTACAGAAAATGATCATCAATAAGGTATACGAGGCAGGCAAGCAGGTTATCATTGCAACACAGATGCTTGATTCCATGATGAAGAATCCGCGCGCAACCAGAGCGGAGACCGCGGATGTTGCCAATGCGGTTTATGACGGCACAAGTGCGATCATGCTTTCCGGTGAGACAGCTGCCGGGAAGTTCCCGGTAGAGGCTCTCAAGACGATGGTGCGCATCGCAAGCAGAACAGAGCAGGATGTAGATTACCAGAAGCGTTTCTACAGCCGGGCAAGACAGGCGAATCCTGACGTGACAGATGCGATCTGCCATGCAACCTGTACAACGGCATACGATCTGAATGCGAGTGCGATCGTGACGGTCACGAAGTCCGGTCGTTCTGCCAGAATGATCTCAAGATATCGTCCGGCATGTGATATCATCGCAGGAAGTACCTCTGAGAAGGTCTGCCGTCAGCTGAATATGTCGTGGGGGGTATCTCCGTTCCTTGTTGAGGAGAAGAATGATGTATTTGAGTTATTCGATCATGCGATCGAGGTTGCCAAGGTGCATGGTGTGATCAAGAGTGGTGACACGGCGGTTATTACCTCCGGTGTGCCAGTTGGAATCTCCGGAACGACAAATATGATCAAGGTGGAGACCGTTCGATAGGAAATACAGTAATAAATATGCATTCTTAAAAAGATGGTGCAGGAAAATAATCAGGGGCGAAACAAACGTTTTGCCCCTGATTCGCACTATATTATAAGAATTTTCCGTTACCATAAATTAAGCCCGTTTCCGGATTCATCATCCGGAAACGGGCTTAATATGGTATGTCAAAAGAAAGAATTACTGTGCCTGCTCTGCCTCATATGCCTCGCGGACTGCTTTGGCAAGTTGATCACCACAGGAGGTATTCTTGAAACCACACTTGATCCCCTTGACCTTGGATTCGATCCAGTCAACGGTCTGACCGTCAACCAGACGGGATACGGCTTTGAGGTTGCCGTTGCAGCCGCCGGTGAAGGATACGTTGCTGATCACATCTCCGTCAATGTCAAAATGGATCTCTGAGGAGCAGGTTCCGCTTGTCTTATATATATAGTTCATTGTAACATCTCCTTTATCTGAAAGAATAATTTATGAAATCATACAGACTTCATGACTGTAGTGATGATAACGCTTCTCTCATGACTTTGTCAATAGAGTCGTTAATAACAAGGTCAGCTTTGCTGTCCGCCGGGGTGGAGGATTTGTTGATCAGAACAAGGTGTCTGCCGTGGAAATAATCGATCAGACCGGCTGCAGGATAGACAACAAGAGAGGTTCCGCCGATAATCAGCGTATCTGCCTCGGAGATTGCCTGAATGGCACCGGTGATCACATCCTCGTCAAGTCCCTCCTCATAGAGGACAACATCCGGCTTGATCACACCGTGACATTTCGGGCAGAGAGGGATTCCCTTCGCCGCCAGAATGAAATCTGCGTCATAAAAGCTGTGGCATTTCGTGCAGTAGTTGCGAAGAACGGAGCCATGCAGCTCATACACGGTTTTGCTTCCGGCAGCCTGATGCAGTCCGTCAATATTCTGCGTGATGACCGCCTTTAACCTGCCCATTTCCTCCAGCTTTGCAAGAGCGATGTGACAGTCGTTTGGCTCGGCATCCGGGTAGACTAAGTTCTTTTTATAGAAGTCAAAAAAGTCATCCGGATAACGCATGAAAAAGGAATGGGACACAAGCTGCTCCGGCGTGAAATTCCTGCCGAGCTTTTGACTGTACAGTCCGTCAGAGCTTCTGAAATCCGGGATTCCGGAAGCAGTAGAGACGCCTGCTCCCCCGAAAAATACGATGTTGTCGCTTTCCTGTAGGATCTTTGCAAGCTGTGCTGTTTTGTCGTCCATCAGCACGCCTCCTTTCCTGAAAAGTATGCCGGGTTTAAAACGGCATATGCATTGTTCTTTAAGAGTTCTCTGATCAAAGTGTAGCATAAAATTTTTAAAAATAAAATGGTTGCATTTTTTGAAAATTGTGCTATTCTAATAAAAGATAATACGTTGAAGAGACGAGTACATGGCATGCGTGACTACAGAGAGGGGCAGACCGAACGGTTGCTGGAACTGCCCTATTCACAAAGCGATGGAAGACCAGCTCTGAGTGGCTTTAATACAGCCCGGTCGACACCGTTACCGTCACAATGAAGGTGAGATCAGTATACGGATCACGGCAGTCTGCGTTCAGATGTAGCACATGCCTTTGGTTGAGAGCTTCCGGATGATTTCACGAACGAGGGTGGAACCGCGTGATGATATTTACGCCCCTTCTGGCATTGTAATGTGTCAGGAGGGGCTTTTTTGTGCATGGAAAGTGCTCATAACGTGGTGGAAAGAGCAAACGCCGGTTTGCCTTTTATGTTGAAATATCAGTCCCTTTTGACAAAGGATTCAAAGACGGATCTTCTGACAGCGCTGCTTCAGGAGCCTCCGGAGTACACAGCAGCGCAGAAAAGAGGGAATCATGAAAGTAACATTAAAAGATGGCTCCTTTAAGGAGTATGACCAGCCAATGTCCATTTACGATATCGCTTTGGATATCAGCGAGGGACTGGCAAGAGTAGCATGTGTGGGAGAGATTGATGGTGAGGTCAAGGATCTTCGTACCATTGTAGATAAGGATTGTACCCTGAATATTTTGACCTTCGATTCGGACGAGGGAAAGAAAGCATACCGCCACACATGTGCGCATGTACTGGCACAGGCAGTAAAGAATCTGTATCCGGATGCAAAGCTGACCATCGGACCGGCGATCGACAACGGATATTATTATGATTTTGATCTGCCAAGTCTTGACAGAGATGCACTGGATGCCATCGAGAAAGAGATGAAAAAGATCATCAAGAAGGGCGAACGTCTGGAGCGTTACACATTGTCCAAGGATGAGGCGATCAAGCTGATGACAGAGAGAGATGAGCCGTATAAGGTTGAGATGATCAAAGAGCATCCGGATACCGACGAGCTCAGTTTCTATCAGCAGGGAGATTTCATTGAGTTTTGTGCCGGACCACATCTGATGAGCACAAAGCCGATCAAAGCATTTAAGCTGACATCTTCTTCCGGTGCTTACTGGAGAGGCGATGAGCACAATAAGATGCTGACCAGAATTTACGGAACAGCATATACAAAGAAAGCAGATCTCGAGGAGTATCTTGAGTACCTTGCAGATATTAAGAACCGTGACCATAACAAGCTCGGTCGTGACATGGACCTGTTTACAACCGTTGACGTTATCGGACAGGGGCTTCCGCTGTTTATGCCAAAGGGCACAAAGATGATCCAGAAGCTGCAGCGTTGGATCGAGGATCTGGAGGATAATGAGTGGGGCTATGTCCGTACCCGTACACCACTGATGGCAAAGTCTGATCTGTACAAGATCTCTGACCACTGGGGTCATTACAAGGAGGGAATGTTCCTTCTGGGCGAGGACGATGAGGATGAGAATGGAAACAGTGTTTCCGGCCGTGATATCTTTGCACTTCGTCCAATGACTTGTCCATTCCAGTATTATGTATATAAGGCACGTCAGAAATCTTACCGAGATCTCCCATATCGTATGGGTGAGACATCGACGCTGTTTCGTAATGAGGATTCCGGCGAGATGCATGGTCTGACCCGTGTCCGTCAGTTCACGATCTCAGAGGGTCATCTTGTTTGTACTCCGGAGCAGATCGCAGACGAGTTTAAGAACTGTGTCCGCCTTGCTAAATATTGTCTGGAGACACTCGGTCTGGAAGAAGATGTCACATATCGTATGTCCAAGTGGGATCCGGAGCATCCGGACAAGTATCTTGGCGATGCTGCTGAGTGGGATCGCGTCGAGGGTGCTATGCGTGAGATTCTTGATGATATTGGTCTGAGTTATACGGAGGAAGCCGGAGAGGCTGCATTCTATGGACCAAAGCTTGATATTCAGGCGAAGAATGTGTACGGAAAAGAGGACACAATGATCACGATCCAGCTCGATATGTTTTTATCAGAGCGTTTCGATATGTATTATATTGATCAGAACGGAGAAAAGAAGCGTCCTTACATTATCCACAGAACTTCTCTGGGATGCTATGAGCGTACACTGGCATGGCTGATCGAGAAATATGCCGGCAAGTTCCCGACATGGCTGTGTCCGGAGCAGGTTCGTGTTCTTCCGATTTCTGACAAGTATATGGATTATGCAGAGAGTGTACTGGCAGAACTGAAGAAAAACGGCATCGATGCAACGGTTGACGGCCGTTCCGAGAAGATCGGTTACAAGATCCGTGAAGCACGTATGGACAAGCTTCCTTATATGTTGGTAGTCGGCGGCAAGGAGGAAGAGGCGGGTCTTGTATCTGTCCGCAGCCGTTTTGCCGGTGATGAGGGTCAGAAGCCTCTGGCAGACTTTATCAACGATATCTGTCAGGAAATCCGTACCAAGGAGATCCGTAAGGAGCTTCCTGAGGATGAGAAGAAATAATTTCGAATACTTGACGTTTCGTGTCTGCTGTATACACGTTCGTTTAATGCAGTAAATGAAAACGGATATTTTCACATGATTAGTGGGAATATCCGTTTTTTTTAAAGCGCAAAATGCCCGGGGGACATATTTTTTCAAAGTGCGGTCTTACAATATGGTAAAAGGGAAAAAAGTATACAGTAAATATTCTAATAAGGTCAGGGTGAGGTTTTCATAGGAAGTGTTTCCGCTTAAGTTTTTTAGAGATTCTGCCGATGTACATATCAGAGCAGTTGTTGTCAAAGGAATGGCAGCAGCAAAAGTGTTGCCGGCACTTTACTGTGCGGGCGGCAGGAAAAGAACTGGAAAGGTGAGCGAAACATGAACGTAAGTGATATCATTGCACAAAGCACCACCAACACAGGCAGGGGGAAAAGCATATTTTCTTCCGGCTCCTTCTTAAATATCGGGAAGCGCGGTCAGGTGGTTCAGGGCGTGGTCTCCAAGGTAGCGGATAAGGTTTCCATCAGCTTTAACGGCACGGAGGCAGCAGTTCCGTTGTCGTCAGTACAGAATGCCACGGAAGGCGAAACAAGAAGTTTTAAGATCATGGAAGTATCGAAGGATAAGATTGTACTGAAAGAGGTTGGTACAGAGGCCTCCTCCGGAAGCAGGGCAATGACGGGAACAACCGTCGGCACATCTTCGTATTCCTTTGCTGATCATCTGAGTGATGCCGGGAAGCTTTCCGAGGCGAAGCAGCAGGCGGGACAGAATATCGCCGTGCTGACAGGAGAAGATTATCAGAATATGGAATCGGAGCAGGGAGCTCTGGAGGAATATAAAGCATCTGCACTGGACCGGGCGGTGGAACGCCATAAGGAGAGACGCGAGTGGCAGCAGGAGAGTGCAGAGCGCAACATTGAAAACAGCAGACAATTTCAGGAGAATATCAAGACACTGCAGGAGCAGGGAGTTACACAGCTGATGAGCCCGGAGGAGATTGAAAATGCTCTTCGCGAGGCCGATCTGCCGATTACAAAGAGTAATGTGGCAAGAGTGGCATCGGCGGTTCAGATGGCTCAGATCGTGCCGAAGCTGTCGCAGGATGCGAAAGCATATCTGCTTGAGAATCAGATGGCACCGACGATTGAGAATCTCTATCACGGACAGTATTCGGCATCCGGGGCACTGACTTCTTCCATGGCGGACGAGGAGGCATGGCAGCAGCTTCAGGGTCAGATCGCAGAACTTTTGCAGGCAGGAGGTCTGCCGGCGGATGAGACAACCTTAGAGCAGGCAAAGTGGCTGTTTGCCAATGACATTGCCGTGACTCCGGATAATGTACAGACACTGCAGATGTTAGATGAGCTGTCGGAGGAGCTGACACCGCGGAAGCTGTTAGATCAGATCATTTATGCGATGCAGACGGGGGCGATGCCGGAGCAGGCGACTCTGGATGACCGGCAGATCGTGATTGCCAGACAGGCATTAAACAGCTTGGCAGAAATCACGGATGAGGATGTGGTCAAGACTGTTCGTAATATGGGACAGAACGAAGTGACATTACAGCTTTTGGAACAGGCGGTTCAGCAGAGAAAGCAGAATGATGGGACAGCCGTACAGACCGGACAGATTTTGGCTGCGGATGCAGCCGCAGGACAGAGCGTGGCGGCAGTGAATGAGACAGTTACCATGACGAGACGCCAGCTTGAGGAGCTGCGGTTAAGGCTGACAATTCCGGCGGCTGTCCGGATGGAACAAAAGGGCATTGATATTGAGGTAGCACCGTTGAAGGAACTGGTTGATTCCTTGCGGCAGCAGGAACGGACGGATTACCGGCAGCTTATGCCGGGGACGGAGATTTCCGATGAAATGCTTGACCGCACGGAAGAGGTTCTTGACAAGGCATCACAGATCAGTGCAGCACCGGCATCGATGCTCGCGATCGGAGCCAGACAGCACAGCCTTTTGACAATGAATGTGCTGCATCGGGCGGCAGTCAGTGCAGTCGCGCAGACGAGACAGTATCAGGCGGATTATGAGGCAGTCGGCACGCAGGTGCGGACGGATCTGGGAGATTCGATTCAGAAGGCATTCCGGAATGTGCCGGAGCTTCTTACAGAACTTGGTATGGAGGATACGCAGGCGAACCAGAGAGCTGTCCGTATTTTGGGATACAACAGCATGGAGATCACCGAGCAGAATGTAACACAGGTGAAGGAGTTAGATGCACAGGTTGGAGCAATCCTTGATCAGATGAAGCCTGCAGTTGTATTAAAGCTTGTGCAAAGCGGAGAGGATCCGTTAGATCTCCCGCTGCAGGAGTTGGAGGATAAGCTGAACGGCATCTCAGATGCACAGGATATTTCTTCCGAGGAACGCTATACCAGATACCTGATGAGAATGGAGCAGGATCAGAACATTTCCGAGCAGGAGAGGGAAGGCTACATTGGAATCTACCGTCTGCTGCATCAGGTGGAAAGTTCCGATGGAGCTGCCATCGGAAGTGTTATGGAAGCAGGCTGGGATATGACACTTCGCAATCTGCTGACAGCGGTCCGGACAGAGAAACGAAAAGGTGTCGATGCAAAGGTGGATGATCAGTTTGGCGGTCTGTCCGATATTCAGTACAGTTCCAAAAGCATCACGCAGCAGATCGATCAGGCATTTTCCGGTGAGAAGGGCTCAAATGCCGGTCAGGAAAACCGGGACGAGACGCAGGAATATTATGAGCGTCTGAATCGTCAGCTTCTGCGTGAGATCACACCATCGGCAGTGCAGACCGTCAGTGATGGTGATTTGGAGCATTTGCTGGATCAGTCACTGGAAGTATTTCATGATGCGTTAGATCAGACGGAGCCGGATCCGGAGATTGAGAAGCAGCTTTACAGCCGAATGGCACAGGAACTGCGGGAAACAATCGAACAGAGTCAGGATAGTGTCCGGTATCTTGGACAGCTTGGCATCCCGGATACTGTTGTTAATATTCAGGCGGCAGAGCTTTTGTTAGAACAGAATTATGATGTCTATCATCAGGTGTACGAAAAACGGGACAGACTATCTGTAGATAAACAGCAGGAGCTTGCCGATGCGATGGATGCCATGTACGACAGTCTGGAGAATGCGGAACACATACAGCAAAGCTATGACAGACTGGAGACACTTATGGAAACCGTACTGGCGCATTCCTATGAAGCTCCGGCGGTCACCGGTGAAGAGCTGCGTGGCTTAAAACAGCTTCAAAACGGTATGCTTCTTCAGAGAAGCATGGCGCGCAGGCACAGCTATGATGTGCCGATCGCAGACGGTGACAGTGTGGCAACCATGAATGTCACGTTGATACAGGGAGGAGAGGACTCCGGAAGAGTTCAGATCTATCTGCAAGAGCTGTCTGCGGAGCTGCGGATCCAACAGGGCGAGGTAAAGGGACTGTTCCTCTGTGGAGATCGGGAAATGTATGAGCAGCTGTCCGGGAAAGCGCAGGAGCTGATTGCTTCACTGGAGGAAAACGGTTACCCGGTGAAGAACATTTCCTATAGCATGAATCCAAAATCACGGCTTGACACCATGAACACTCCTGCAGGGGAAAAGGAACCGGCCACAGCATTATATAAAGCAGCAAAGCTGATTGTTAAGCATGTGATAAGAAGTATCGGACAGGAATAGCCCGTAACGGAGAAAGAAAATAAACCGTCCGCTGCAGCAGTGGGCATATGTGGCAGGGCGGACAGCATAATAACATAGAAATGAGGATTTAATATGAGAATTAATCATAATATTTCGGCACAGATGGCAAATGTTAATTTAAAGAAAACGGACAGCAGACTTTCTGCCAGTCTTGAGAGATTAAGCTCCGGCTACAAGATCAATAAGGCGGCCGATGATTCTGCCGGTATGGCAATTTCTAACAAGATGAAGGCGCAGATCCGTGCACTGGATCAGGCATCCCGCAATTCCGAGGATGGTCAGTCGATCATTGAGACGGCAGAGGGAGCGATGGGAGAGATTGAAAATATTCTTCAGAGAATCCGTCAGCTTTCTGTTCAGACCGCCAACGGTACTTATGCACTTGAGGATCGTGAGGCTGCACAGAAGGAGGTTGATCAGCTTCTGGATGAGATCGACCGAATCACAACAACCACAGAGTTTAACGGAACTCCGCTGTTGGATGGCTCCGCAGCAAGAACCTTTGCGAGCAGCAACATCAATGTGAAGCCGGTATATGCTTCCATGGAGGTAGAAAAGGGAGACTATAATCTGAAGATTGATAAGATTGCACAGCCGGCAGAGATTACATTTGCACTGCCGCAGGCACCGGCTTCCATCAGTATTGAGAATACAACGATCGAGATTAATGAGTCAATGAGTGCAGACGCAGCGATGGAGAGTATCCAGTCAGTCTGTGACAGAATGAATATGGATGTGGAACGCAAAGGTGATCAGGTAACGATCCGTACTCGCACCACAGGAAGCCTGCAAAAAATTGATTTCGCTGATGAAAACGGAACGAAGACCACCGTCAGAGGTGCAGATGCCAAGCTGACTCTGGGAGAGGGATTTGCAGATACCGCAACTTACTCCAGCTACGGCAACCTGATCACGATCCGTGATAATGAGGGCTTTGAGATGGAGATCGAGGCAAATGAGGTTGGTGATGTGAAATTAAGAACCTTTGATGCCGGTTATATGACGATCCAGATCGGTGCCAACGAGTCACAGATCCTGAATATGAACTTCCCGGAGGTATCCTGCCTGAATCTGGGGCTGCGTACCTCGGATGGAACAGATACGATCAGTGTGGCAACACAGGATGGTTCTCTTCTGACCATGGATGCGCTGGATCGAGCGATCAAAAAAGTATCCAATGCGCGTTCAACTCTTGGTTCTTATCAGAATCGTCTGGAGGCAACCAATTCCAGTCTTGATCTGAGCAGCCAGAATATTACCGAGGCAATGTCCCGGATCAGTGATACCGACATGGCAGATGAGATGACAAAGTACACACAGTATGAGGTGCTTTCACAGGCGTCGACCTCAATGCTGGCGCAGGCAAACAACAGACCACAGCAGATATTATCTCTGCTTCAGTAATAAAATGAGGAATGGATATGGATTCAGAGAAGAGAAAGGCTTATACCACGCGGATCAGTCAGGCGAACCGCAGCGAGCTTGTGGTGATCATTTATGAGTTGCTGCTTGACAGCCTTGCGGATGCCAGACAGGCATTTGGAAAAGAGGATTTTGATACCGCCGATGTGGAATTAAAACGGGCGCAGGGGCTTGTGTGTGAATTACGAGGAAGCCTGAATTTTGAGTATCCGGTTTCTTACCGGCTTGTCTCCCTGTATCGTTATATCAATGAACAGCTTGTAAAGTCTATCACGCGGAAGAAGGATGTGAATCTGGATTCCTGCGAGAGAGTGATAAGTAGTTTGAAGGACAGCTTTGAGGAGGTTTCAAAGCAGGATACCTCCGGTCCGGTGATTGAAAACGGACAGCAGGTATATGCGGGACTGACCTACGGAAAGGGAAGTCTCAATGAAGTAGCAATCGATGCAGGTACGCTTGGACGTGGATTTCAGGCGTAGCGGTAACGAGAAAGGTTGATTATGGAAAAAAAGAATTTTTTGGATGACAGAGGTGCGGGAATCCTGATGCCGATCAGCAGTCTTGCATCACCTTATGGAATTGGAACGCTGGGTGAGGAGGCGTACCATTTTGTGGACAGACTGGTGAAGGCCGGACAGAAGTACTGGCAGGTGCTTCCGGCAGGACCAACCAGCTTTGGGGACAGCCCGTATCAGTCATTTTCGGCATTTGCAGGGAATCCTTATTTTATCGATCTGGATACACTGATCGAGGAGGGACTACTATTAAAGGACGAGGTAACCTGCGAAAGCTGGGGCGATGATCCGGAGGATGTGGATTATGCGATCCTTTTTCAGAATCGTTTTCGTGTCCTAAAAAAGGCATACAAGAGAAGCCGTCATAAGGAGCAGTCATCGTATCGTACCTTCTGCAGACAGAATGCATACTGGCTCGCAGATTACTGCCTTTATATGGCACTCAAGTTTGAAAATGACAATAAGGAATGGCAGCTGTGGGAGGAGGACATCCGTTTCCGCAAGAAGGCTGCTGTGAAGCTCTGGGAGAAGAAGCTTGCTGATGAGATCGGTTTTTGGGAGTTCTGTCAGTACAAGTTTTATGAGCAGTGGAACCGTCTGAAGAAGTATGCACACAAGAAAAAGATCCGTCTGATCGGAGATATCCCCCTGTACGTTTCTATGGACAGTGCAGATGTGTGGGCACATTCCGATCTGTTTGAACTGGATGAGCGCAAAAAGCCGATCAACATTGCGGGAGTGCCACCGGACTGTTTCTCTGCGGACGGACAGCGCTGGGGCAATCCGCTCTATGACTGGAAGGCAATGGAAAAGGATAATTTCCACTGGTGGTATAAGCGTATGCAGGCCAATGCAAAGCTTTATGATGTGATTCGTATCGATCATTTTATCGGTATTGTAAATTACTGGTCTATTCCGTCCTCCTGTCCGACTGCTGTGGACGGTAAATGGAGAAAGGGACCGGGTAAGAAACTGACGGATGTGATCCGCGAGGCAACAAAGGAAACGGATATTATCGCAGAGGATCTGGGTGTTGTTGGACCAAATGTCCGCAGCCTGATCCGGAAAACAGGCTGGCCGGGAATGAAGATTCTCGAATTTGCGTTTGATGATTCTCAGGAGAATGAGTATCTTCCGCATAACTACAAAGATCCAAACTGTCTTGTCTATGGAGGAACCCATGATAATGAGACATTGATGGGATTTTATGGAGCCAAAAAGAAAAAGGATCTCAAATATGTGATGGATTATCTGCAGATCAAAAAGAAAAAGCAGATCCCATCCGAAATGATCCGCCTCGGCTACAGCAGCATTGCCAATACCGCGATCTTTCAGATGCAGGATGTACTGGGACTTGATAACCGTGCGCGCATGAATCTGCCGTCCTCGGTAGGAACGAACTGGCGCTGGCGTATGCTGCCGGGAGCATTCACAAAGGAGCACTGCCGTTATCTGAAGAAGCTTTGTAAGATCTATAACAGATAGTCAGACGATTACAGAATAAGATGTCAATACAAAAGGGCAAAACCTTGATTCATATTGCATTATGAGAATTGTTCTATACTCTAAAATAGTCTGTCCGTAAAACGGGATATCCCATTTTACGGACAGACTATTGTTTTCTTAAAATGTTTATTTAAGATTTTATTGGATATTCGCTTTGATCTTTGCAGCAAGCTCAGCGGCATCCTGCTCCGGAGTACCAGGCTTCCAGCTGATATTTACGGTATCACCCTTATAACGTGGGATCAGATGTACATGGAGATGGAATACTGTCTGACCGGCAGCCTCACCGTTGTTCTGGAGAACGTTGATCCCGTCGCAGTGAAGCACCTCCATCATGGATTTTGCACATTTGCGGGCAATCTTGAAAAGCTTCTCGGCATCGTCATCGGCAAGCTCGAAAAGATCCGCGGCATGATTCTTTGGAAGGATCACGGCATGTCCCCTGGATGCCGGATTGATATCAAGCATTACCTTGAAATCGTCATCCTCATAAATGGTAGTGGAAGGGATTTCTCCCTTATTGATCTTGCAAAAGATACAGTCATCGACATATTTTTTACTCATAATAACCCTCATTTCTGCGTACGTTCTTGTATGTAATGGGGATGTGCCGGGTACGCTCAAGACACATTCTCATGTGAAATTCATTCAAAAACGGATCTTCCGTTATGATTTGTGAAATGTTCCGGCTTCATTAAGATATTGCA
Source organism: Jutongia sp. (assembly GCF_057878315.1). Lineage (NCBI taxonomy): Bacteria > Bacillati > Bacillota > Clostridia > Lachnospirales > Lachnospiraceae > Jutongia > Jutongia sp. The sequence goes on from NZ_DBLXSO010000015.1 coordinate 40,867, forward strand.
ATAGGAAACAGCGTGTCAAAGGTACGGATCTGTTTGAAATCGCCCTTGGCAGTCACAGCGCCGGACAAAAAGGCATTGTGCATGGTAAGCTCTCCCTGAACGATACGCCGGACTGTCTTGTCATCCAGACGGATCTGGACATTCGCGGCAGGATTTGCTTTGTTGCTGCAAATAAGCTCTTCGTCATGAATGTCAACGGAGAGTACCCTTCCATCCTCGAATTGGAGGTTATAACATACCGTGAGCGGTGAGACCGGCCGAAAATGCTCCTGCAGGGCATCGGCAAGTGGATCGCCTGCTATCGGTGCAGCCGTTTCTTCCTCGTCGGTGTCTCCGAGCAATCCCTTAAACATGCTGGTGAGTTCCTCAATGTCTTCCTTCTGCTTCTGAACATAATTGTTATCTGATACATACATGGAAAGCTGCTCGCTTTCCTGTGGTGTCAGCTGCATTGTTTTCGGACGCAGAGTATTCTCGCAGATGGAGTTTGTGCTGGAAGGAAATACTTTTAATTTCTTGGAGAAGGAACGGTAGAAGCTTTCTGCCTTCTTCTCGATGAGTAAAGCGTAATCCGGATTTGTTTCAAAGTCCGTATGATCCGCAACATAGGTGCAGATTCCCTCGCACGGAATGCCGCCGAGAATTTCCCAGGCACGGGTCAGCGTCTGATAAGCGTCCTTTTCGCCGGCAGTAGTGGCGGTGACAACCGGAAGCATATAAAGCTCCTTGATATGATCCTTGTCTCCATAAAGCCAGCAGGCATCCAGAAACTGCTGTAAAAATCCGCCGATCCCAAGCCACTCCACGGAAGCGGCAAGGATCACGCCGTCCGCCTCCTTCAGGGTCTTTGGCAGGACGGAGATGCCCTGCTTATCCTCGTAAAGATTATATTTCTTGACTTCCATATTAAGCTCTCCGAGTACCTCGGTCAGCTTGTTCATCACATAAATGGTAGGATCCTCAATGAGTCCCCTTCCTCCATAGTAAATATTGATCTGTTGCATAAGTTTCCTCATTTCCTGATAAATAAGATGAAAGCCTGACAGATATGTCAATGACTGACAAGGTATTCGCCAATGGCTTTATCCCGGTAAGTTCGTCTGATCCGTCTTTGTCTGCCTGTCCGATGCACGACGTTGTCTGCCGGTACCTGCGATCAGACCAATAAGAAGTCCTCCGAGAAGACCACCGACATGTGCTGCGTTGTCGACACCCTGATCGGTAAAACCGCTGTACAGACTCAAGAAGACGGCGAAGATCAGCTGGCGGTAATCCAGATCGATCTTATCGCGGTGGAATAAGACAAGTGCCAGAAGTCCTCCGGTAATGCCGAAAATAGCACCGGACGCACCAATGGAAGCAGTGTCTGTTCCTAATAATATATTATAAACCATCGAGGTGAACCCTGCAATAATTCCGGACGAAAAGTACAGGATTGTAAAGCGTGGTGTGCCGATCTGCTGTTCCAGAAATGTTCCGAGGAAAAACAGGCAGAGCATATTATTAAAGATATGATCGATTCCACCGTGCAGGAACATACAGGTGATAATACGGTAATACTCATGCGCATTGAAAACCGCCCGCCAGGAAAGACAGCCCTTGTCGATCCAGGCGTCCTCCCCGCCAAGAATGCTGAAAAAATCCGTTTTCAAAAAGATCAGTACATTGACCAGGATCAGTGCTGCTGTGGCTGAGTAAAGATAACGGCGTATGCTGCCTTCGGAAGCAGAACTCTCCCCGGCAGTCTCGAGCTCTTGATATGGTTTCATATAGATCAACTTCCTTTCATTATTTGTCCTATTGTAGCGGGAAATGATGCAAAGGTCAAATGAAATGAGGACGTTACCCTGCAGATGATTGACATTTATGTTGAATGCGTGTAATATGAAAACGATTTTCAGATTAGCTCAAGCTCTTGAAATGAGAATGTTGCATGTGCCGGTAATCTTTTTTATGAGAATCAGCAATTACAATGATTTTTGCTCATAAAGACTATGTTATCCGCAGGCTGTGTCTGAAAATTAACGCAGATCACTAGGTTTTCTGAAAAGTCTTTGCTTTGCATCGCTTTGATAAATACGTGTCCGAACGACCTGAACCCCATAGGTGGGCTCAAATATTTCGGTCGGCACGCTCCCGCTGCGTTGCCCCACGCAATGGTGCATAATGCCCTAAAGCACAGGGCATAAGCACCAGCGGGGGCAGAGCGCCTTTCGAAACATTTGAATCCCACCTTGGGGTGAGTACGGTAGAACACGTTTATCGAAGATCAAAGCGGCAAAGCAATTAGACTTTTCGAAAACCGTAATGTGACAAGATAATTTTCAGACACAGCCTGTGGATAATTATATTTTCAGGCAAAAATCACATTTAATGATCAATACTTATAAAAAAGAATACCGGCACAGGAAGAATACACACGGGGGGAGCTTGAGACTTTTATCAGAGATGGAGTTGAGACGATGAATACAGGGAAACATTATCATACAAAACAACAGAAGATTATTTTGGAATATCTGATGAGCGGCGGACAAAGTTATGTGACGGTGAGTCAGATCGCAGCTCATTTAAAGGAGCAGGGGCAGTCTGTTGGTTTGACGACGATCTATCGTCATCTGGACAAGTTCGAGCAGGAGGGACTTGTCCACAAGATCGTATTGGATGGCAACAGTGGTGCACACTATCAGTATGCGTGTGAGGACGAGGGTTCTTTCCTTCTGAAGTGTGAGGGCTGTGGCAATATGATCCCGATGGCGTGCAGCCACATGGAGGAGTTATACGATCATGTGCTGGAGGAGCACAGCTTTCAGGTCAATCCACATCGTACCATGTTCTATGGGATGTGTAATAATTGTATGGCAAAAGAACAAAAAAAGGGGAATAAGAATGAGTAAGAATAAAAGAAAATGGCGGAACCTGACGCACCTGGCGGGTATGTGTCTGCTTGTGACGGCAGTGCTTTCCGGCTGCTCGGTGGCAGGGACGAATCAGGAGGCTGCGCCGGATCGAAAGGATGGAAAAGTAAAGGTGGCGGCAACGCTGTTTCCGTATTATGATTTTGCAAGACAGGTCGGAGGAAATTATGTGGATGTATCGCTGATCGTGCCGGCAGGGATGGATACACATTCCTTCGAGCCGACAGCATCGGATCTCATTCGGATGGGAAATGCCGATCTGCTTCTATATAATGGAGGAGAAAATGAGCAGTGGGTTGGACAGGTGATAGAGGCGGCAACAGATCAGAAGCTGTTAGCCGATGAGATGGTGCAGCATGTAAAGCTCCTGACGGAGGAGCATGTGGAGGGCATGCAGGAGGAAAAGGGAGAAGCTCATGATCATGACGAGGATGAGGAGCACACGCATGATGAAGCGGCGGATTTGCAGGATACACATGAAAATGATGGCGAGATCGATGAGCACATCTGGACTTCTCCCGTAAATGCGCAAAAGCTTGTGAAACAGGTGGCAGACGATCTGGGAAAGGTTGACCCGGAGCATCAGAAGGAATATGATAAAAATGCAGATGCATATATCAAAAAGCTTCAGAAACTGGATCAGAAGTTTAAAACGGTGACGGAGCATGCAAAGGATAAATATCTCGCGTTTGCGGACCGTTTTCCGCTCCGTTATTTCGTCGAGGAATACGGTCTTGATTATACAGCGGCTTTCGCCGGCTGCAGCAGCGATACAGAGCCGAGCGCAGATACGATCACATATCTGACAAGACAGGTGAAGGAGCGTAAGCTGCCGGTTGTATTAAAGATTGAGCTTACCAGTGATAAGGTGGCAAATGCCGTGGCAGAAGCGGCATCGACAAGGGATCATAAAGTAAAGGTGGAGACATTTTACACCTGTCATAACGTTACGAGACAGCAGTTTGATGCCGGAGAGACTTATGTGAGTCTGATGGAAAAGAACCTGAAGGTTTTGAAGGATGCACTTCAATAGAAAAGGACAGGAAGGCTTTGGCGGACACGCTTCGATAGAAATAGAAAAGAATCTATAAGAAAATATATGGGAGGAGAAGATATGCCGAAGAGAAAACAAAAACATTTTGGTATGATCGCATTGCTCATATTCAGCTGTATGTTAAGTATGCCGGGGGCAGAGGCACTGGGACAGCTGCATACGGAGGCAAAGGCGATCACGATGGAGGAATTTAGCAGTCTGATCGAAGCACAGCAGCAGAGCAAGACCGTTGAGGTGTCTTCGGCAGAGGATCTTGACAGCCTGCGAAGCTTTCTGCAGAAGAAACCGACCGGTCGTGGAAATGTTTTTGTTCAGACCCGGGATATTGTGGTATCTCCGTACAGCTATCAGTATCAGGAGGAAAGTGGACGCACAGCTATTTATTACGAAGGAAAAGCGGAGGCATACTATGATGCGAAGGCGGATGTGTATTATGCTGATCCAACGACCAAGACTGCGATTTCCTATACCTGGAAAACGGAGTCGTTTGCGCCGATCGGGACGGATTCTGATTCCACTGACCCATCCTGGAGTTACGAGGGCAATGGATATAAGATTGAGGGAATTTATCAGAACAGATTAAAGCGGAGTGCATGGAAAAGCGCCGGCATCTTTTACAATGCCAAAAAGATCAGTGGTGTTTTCGTGAAAAATTACTTTGGATATGGAAAGAATGTGACAGATCTTGGTGCTTTGGGGGGGAATCTTTTGTCAATAGAGGGCTGCCGCGGTGAAAATATAGAATTGACGCTGCGGCATCGGGGAGAGGACGTAGCCGTTGGTTTTGTGCCATATATAACAGGGAATATTACGGACACAGATGTTCAGGCGGATATCTGTGTTAACAACACTGAAGAAGAGAGCGGTTGTTTTGGAGATGTGTCGGTGGGGATAATCGCAGGGGGATGGTCTAAAAAAGGTATGATCTTGAATTGCAGCAGCTCCGGTCACATTGAGAACTGGAATGATTTGCGGGGGAGCGTAGGCGGTATTGCTGGGTCTGCCGCAGAGATCAGTAACTGCGAAAGCAATGTGAAAATCGGCGGCATGGCTGCTACTGTGGGAGGAATCATCAGTTGTATTGCCGCCGGAGATGTAAAAAACTGTGTCAGCAGGGCACAGCTTTGCGGTAATTTTCAAGTTGCCGGAGGTATCGCCGGAAGTGTCCCACTTCATGAATATGAGGTCTCAGACTGTCGGTTTGAGGGAAGTATCCGGACAGATCGCAGCAAATCTTCGTATTTTAATACGGATGGTACGGAAGCATTATGCTATGGCGGTATCATTGGGAATATCCCTTTTACAAATGAAATTCTGATAAAGGGTTGCATCAATCTTGGTTCTGTTACGATGGAGAGCAGTCAGAGTGGAGCAGAGATAAGCTGGGGCACGGGAAATAAACTCGGTGGAATCGTAGGGTGGATCGCAGGAGGAGAGATCGTAAACTGCGTGAATGAGGGAAGGCTTTGCAACAAACAATCTGCAGAGCAGCCGGTAAGCGGAGAGAATACGACAGTCGGCGGCATTGCCGGTTATATGAAGGAAAATAGTGAGAATTCGGTTTTAAACTGCATGAATCGAGGGGATGTATTCAATGATAACGGCTCTGCAGGAGAAATCGTGGGAACGATGACGGGAGAAGATTCGGAGGTATGCAATATATATGCAGCCGGAACTGCTTCAGGAAATGCGGTAAGTAATCAGGTGATCGGTTGTGAAGGAAAAGGGGTGACCCGGAACTGTTTCACGGAAGAAAGCGGTGGAGCCGGGAAACTGTGCGTTCTTTTGAATCAGTGGATCCATGATTTTGATGTTACAAAAGAATACCATACAATTGTCACTCCGGGAGGGGATGAGTTTCAGCCGTGGGTAGTGGAGAATGGTGTGCTGACGCTTCAGAGAAAGCCGGTGATCAATCCGACTCCGACGAAAACACCAGTGAAAACGCTGCCGCCGACAGTGACGCCATTGGTGACACAGACACCGACAAGGACTCCGGTGGCATCGCTGCAGTCGACAAGAACCCCGCCGGTAACGCAGGCACCGACGAAAACTCCGGCATCATCGAAAAGTCCGATACCGTCAGTAACAAAGAAACCCGTTCAAAGTGCAGCTCCGACTGTGACACCGAAGCAGAGTATGCTTCCGGAGCTGACGCCGGTACCATCAGTCAGTCCGACGGCCGATATCACAAACACACCGGTATCTTTTGCATCGGCGGGGGAAACACCGTCACAGAATGGGTTGGAAACGGTTGATCAGAATACGGCGAAGAATCAGAATACCGGGAAGGTCACGCCTTCAAACGGCAGGAAAGGGTTGATGGCACCTGTCTTTACTCTGAAAAATCGTCAAAACAGCAGAAAACAGAAGTATGTCCAGGTGACTCTGGAAAAATATCAGGGAACCTATGTGGAGATCAGGGCGAAATTAAAAGGACAGAAGTATGTGCGGATGAAATTAAAAGAAAACCGGATCAAAAAACTGCATGGGTGTATTAAATTCCGGTATACGGTATCCGGCAAGAGGATTTATTTTAAGGTGAGAACGTATCAGATCCGGAAAGGGAAGAAGATATACAGTGCGGTCAGCGCACAAAAAAGTATAAAAACGAAATAATCGTTCTAAATATCAAAATAGTATTAGTTTTTGGCTTAATAATTATAGACGGAATTGGATAATACAGATATAATGTTATCAGATGGTACAGCAGAGTTCGGTTTTGTTATGGGGACATGATCTGCTGTGTGCAAATAATTTTATTTAATTTGAAAGGAGTTTACGAACATGAAAGTAGCAGACGGATTTTGGTTGAACAAAAAGGGATATGATGTAAGATATGCATCTCAGGCATATCAGGTAACAACAACAGAGAATTCTATCAAGGTCATCGCAACACCATACACAGTTATGAACAGAGGTATGACACTTGGCGGACCAAACCTTGAGATTACATATTCTTCTACATCAGAGAATATCATTAAGGTTCACATCGTACATTACAAGGGTGGACTTGACAACATTCCTCAGTTTGAGCTGAACGAGGATACCGGATATGTTCCACAGATCACACGCACAGAGGATAAGGCTGAGCTGATCTCCGGAGATACCAAGGTAGTGATCAAGATCGGTGATGACTGGGATGTACAGTTCTATCATAAGGACAAGCATCTGACAGGTGGAGCATGGCGTTCAACTTCTATCATTAACGAGAATCAGTTCGCAGCAAATGCACGCATGGAGATGCAGGAGGACGATGAGTTCTTCAATTATCCACAGGATCCACACCGCACATACATCAGAGAGCAGCTCAAGACTGATATTGGTGAGTGCATTTATGGTTTCGGTGAGAAGTTCACTCCATTCGTAAAGAACGGACAGGTTGTTGAGACATGGAACTGCGATGGTGGTACATGTTCTGACCAGAGCTACAAGAATATCCCATTCTACATTTCTTCTAAGGGATACGGTGTATTTGTAAACAGCTCTGATAAGGTGTCCTTCGAGGTAAACTCAGACACTGTTTCCAAGGTAACATTTACACAGCCGGGTGAGGAGCTTGAGTATTTCGTGATCGGCGGTAACAATCTGGAGGAGGTTCTGGAGAATTACACTACACTGACCGGTAAGCCATCACTTCCACCGGCATATACATTTGGTCTGTGGCTGTCTACTTCCTTCACAACAAGCTATGACGAGGATACTGTTATGAGCTTCATCGATGGAATGAGAGACAGAAAGATTCCTCTTCAGGTATTCCATTTCGACTGCTTCTGGATGAAGGAGTATGAGTGGTGTAACTTCGAGTGGGATAAGGATATGTTCCCGGATCCGGAAGGTCTTCTGAAGAGACTTCATGAGGATAAGGGACTTGAGGTTTGTGTATGGATCAACTCCTACATTTCACAGCAGTCTAAGCTGTTCGATATCGGTAAGGAGAAGGGATACTTCATCAAGAATCTTGATGGCAGCGTATTCCAGGCAGATCTGTGGCAGCCGGGTATGGCAATCGTTGACTTTACCAATCCGGAGGCTTGCGACTGGTTCAAGGGTATGCTCAAGGAGCTCTTCAAGATGGGCGTAAACAACATCAAGACAGACTTCGGTGAGAGAATCCCAACCAAGTGTAAGTATTACAATGGCATGGATCCGATCAAGATGCACAACTACTACACATACCTTTACAATAAGGTTGTATTCGAGGCTCTTGAGGAGTACTTTGGCAAGGACAAGGCTTGTCTGTTTGCACGTAGTGCTACTGTTGGTGGTCAGAAGTTCCCTGTACATTGGGGCGGTGACTGCTATGCGGAGTATTCTGCTATGGCAGAGACACTTCGTGGCGGACTTTCCCTCTGCTCATCCGGTTTCGGCTTCTTCTCCCATGACATGGGTGGATTCGAGGCAACTGCACCGGCTGACGTATACAAGAGATGGTGTGCATTCGGTCTTCTTTCTACACACAGCCGTCTCCATGGTTCTACCTCTTACCGTGTGCCTTGGGTTTATGACAAGGACGGCGATACAGAGGCATGTGATGTACTTCGTCATTACACCGTATTAAAGGGACGTCTGATGCCTTATCTGTGGGCTCAGGCCAATAAGACACATCAGGTTGGTGTACCAATGATGCGTTCTATGGTTATTGCGTTTACAGACGATACCGCCTGCAAGTATCTGGATCAGCAGTATATGCTGGGTGATAACCTGTGTATCGTGCCTGTTATGAATGAGGAAGGCAAGGCTGAGTTCTATGTACCTGATTGCGGTACCTGGACAGATATCCAGTCCGGTGAGAAGTATGAGGGTGGCAGATATTACACAAGACAGTGTGATTACTTCCAGACTCCGATCCTGGCTCGTCCAAACAGCATTGTTACTTACGGTAACTTCGATGCAGAGGACAAGATGACAGTTCTTTATGATTATCTGCAGGATGCAGAGGCAGTGATCTATGGTCTTGAGGATGGTAAGAGCGCGTCTGCAGTGATCTATGACAGTGAGTCTAACAAGCTGACCCAGATCAAGGCAGTCAGAAACGGCAATGTGATCGATGTGACCTATGATGCAACTGACAGAAGCTTCAAGATTACAGCTGAGGGCAAGACAGTAGATGCAGCTGCAGGAAGCACAAGCGTACAGATTACTCTGTAAGAGTGGATTTAAGAATTTATGATATAATTTAAGAAAGCCCTGCGGCATTTGTCCGCAGGGCTTCTTTTGATAAGAGAGAAAGATTCATCGTAAAAGAACATGTTATTGACTAAAAACCGTCAATAGAAGACTTGTCATGAAGATTGAAAAATGATAGTGTAGGTTATGTTAAAAACTGCCTGTTGACAAAAGGGGGCTTTTTGGAGAAAATAGGCAGTGTAACATAACAGGTGAAATGAGACAACGTTAAGGAGGAAAAGACGAAATGGTAAATTTTAAAGAATGGGACGGATTTGAAGGACGTCTCTGGAAAGAAGAAATCAATGTCCGTGATTTTATCCAGAATAACTACACTCCATATGATGGAGATGAGTCATTCCTGGAGGGACCAACCGAAGCAACCGATAAGCTTTGGGGCAAGCTGCAGGAACTGCAGAAGGAGGAACGTGCAAAGGGCGGTGTCCTTGATATGGACACGGATATTGTATCGTCTTTGACCTCCCATGGACCGGGATATATCAGTGAGGATTTAAAGGATCTGGAGAAGATTGTTGGTCTCCAGACAGATAAGCCGTTAAAGCGTGCATTCATGCCTTACGGTGGTATCAAGATGGCAGAGGAGTCTCTGAAGATGTATGGTTATGAGCCAAATCCGGAGCTTCACAAGATTTTTACCGAATATCATAAGACACATAATCAGGGTGTATTTGATGCATACACACCGGAGATGAGAGCAGTCCGCAAGAACAAGATCATCACAGGTCTTCCGGATACATACGGACGTGGACGTATCGTAGGTGATTATCGTCGAGTTGCTCTTTACGGTATCGATCATCTGATCGCAGAGAAGGAAGCGGATAAGGCAGTCTGCGGAAGCGGAAGCATGAAGGGTGAAGTGATCCGCCTTCGTGAGGAGCTGCAGGAGCAGATCAATTCCCTGAAGGGAATGAAGGAGATGGCAGCCATTTACGGTTACGATATCTCTGAGCCTGCTAAGAATGCAAGAGAAGCTGTTCAGTGGACTTATTTCGGTTATCTTGCTGCTATTAAGACACAGAACGGTGCTGCAATGAGTATCGGTCGTGTCTGCACATTCCTTGACATTTATATTGAGAGAGATTTAAAGAACGGCACACTGACTGAGACAGAGGCACAGGAGCTGATCGATCACATGACCATGAAGTTCCGTATGGTCAAGTTTGCACGTATTAAGTCTTACAACGAGCTGTTCTCCGGAGATCCGGTATGGGCTACCATCGATCTTGCCGGTATCGGCGTAGATGGCCGTCATATGGTGACAAAGACAGATTATCGTGTGCTTCATACACTGGAGAATATGGGACCTGCTCCGGAGCCAAACATCACGGTACTTTATTCATCAGATCTTCCAGAGAACTTCAAGAGATATGCAGCAAACATCTCCATCAAGACAAGCTCTGTACAGTACGAGAACGATGATGTTATGAAGCCTGTATGGGGTGATGATTACGCAATCTGCTGTTGTGTATCTGCAACACAGACCGGTAAGGAGATGCAGTTCTTCGGAGCAAGAGCAAACCTTGCAAAATGTCTGCTTTATGCGATCAACGGTGGTGTTGATGAGAAGAATAAAGTACAGGTTGGACCAAAGTATCAGCCAATTACTTCTGAGTACCTTGATTATGATGAGGTTATGGAGAAGTATGATGCAATGATGGACTGGCTTGCAGATATCTATGTAAATACACTGAACCTGATCCAGTACATGCATGATAAATATTATTATGAGGCAGCTCAGATGGCACTGATCGATACGGATGTACGCCGTACATTCGCTACCGGTATTGCAGGTTTCTCACATGTAATTGATTCCCTGAGTGCGATCAAGTATGCAAAGGTAAAAGTAATCCGTGATGAGAACGGACTTGCTGTAGACTATGAGACAGAGGGAGATTTCCCTAAGTATGGTAATGACGATGACCGTGCCGATGAGATTGGTGTATGGCTTCTCCGTACCTTCCTTGGGAAGATCAAGAAGCATCATACCTATCGTCGTTCTGAGCCGACTACATCTATCCTTACGATCACATCAAACGTGGTTTATGGTAAGGCAACCGGTTCTATGCCAAACGGCAGAAAAGCAGGACAGCCACTTTCACCGGGAGCAAACCCAAGCTACGGTGCAGAGCAGAATGGTCTGCTGGCTTCCCTCAACTCTGTTGCAAAGATTCCTTATGAGTGGGCTCTGGATGGTATCTCCAATACACAGACCATCAATCCGGACGCACTTGGACATGAGGAAGAGGAGCGTAAAACAAACCTTGTACAGGTTATGGATGGTTACTTTGATCAGGGAGCACATCACCTTAATGTCAATGTATTTGGCAAGGAGAAGCTTATTGACGCTATGGAGCATCCGGAGAAGGAAGAGTATGCAAACTTCACGATCCGTGTATCCGGTTACGCCGTTAAGTTTATCGATCTGACCAAGGAGCAGCAGATGGATGTAATTTCCAGAACCTGCCACGCACAGATGTAGTCAGAACGCAATACGCGAGGGCAGGGAGGTGTTGTTGGCGTCTTTGCCTTTGTGTAAATCAGATGTATAGATATGAATACAAACCTTGCATTTTGGTGTATAATAGGATCAGAATGCAAGGTTTGTGCTGTATAAAAGAGAAGAACAGCAGACAGGGAGGCACCGGTAGGGGAAATGCAGCAACCGGTAAAGCTGACTTCGTCTGCAGGAAAAGGAGAGAAAACATGGGACAGGTAAAGGGACGGATCCACTCCGTGGAGACATTTGGTCTGGTGGACGGACCGGGTGTGCGCTATGTAGTGTTTCTGCAGGGCTGCCGCATGCGGTGTAAATACTGCCATAATCCGGAGACATGGAAGCCGGATGAGGGTGAATTAAAGACAGCGAAAGAGGTCTTTGACAAGGCGTACCGTTACCGCAGTTACTGGAAGAACAACGGCGGTCTGACGGTCAGCGGAGGCGAGCCGCTGTTACAGATTGATTTTCTGACAGAGCTGTTTACCTTAGCAAAGGAAAAGGGCATTCACACAACACTGGATACCAGTGCCAATCCGTTTGATCCGGATTCGGCAGAGTTTATGGAGAAGTTTGAGAAACTCATGGAAGTGACAGATCTCGTTATGCTTGATATTAAGGAGATGGATCCGGAGAAGCATAAGGCGCTGACGGGGCAGACGAATGAGAATATTCTGGCGCTGGCAGACTGGCTTAATGAGCATGGAAAGCCGATGTGGATCCGCCATGTTCTGGTGCCGGAGCTTACCGATGATGAGGCAGGCTTACAGGCACTGAGGGAGAAGCTTGACCGGTGGAGTAATGTGGAGCGGGTGGAGATCCTGCCATATCATACGCTGGGACTGTTCAAGTGGCAGAACCTTGGCATTGATTATCCTCTGGAGGGGGTACGAACACCGACGCAGGAGGAGGTCGAAAAGGCAGAAAAGATTCTGGGGATACGAAAGCAGCCGTGAGAAATAACGATTCATGAGAGTATTATGTCAACGAGAATTGCGAAGCAATTCTTGGAGGGCAAAACGCTGGTTTTGCCCTTTATAATATATAGGAAAATGCTCGTAACGTAGTGTTATGTCAACGAGAATTGCGAAGCAATTCTTGGAGGGCAAAACGCTGGTTTTGCCCTTTTTACAGAGAGGAAGGCAGTATTATGGTAAAGCATATTATTTTGTGGCAGTTAAAGGATGAATTATCAGAGGAAGAGAAACAGACCGTCAAGGCCGGCATCAAGGAGGGACTGGAAGGTCTTGCCGGAAAGGTTCCGGGACTGACGGAGGTACATGTGCAGACACAGGGACTTGCATCATCAAATGCAGATGTAATGCTTGATACTACACTTGTAGATGAGACTGCGTTAAAGGGCTATGCAGTGCATCCGGAGCATGTGAAGGTTGCCGACAGCAAGGTTCGCCCGTACACGAAGACAAGAGTCTGCATGGATTTTGAGGTATAAGGAACAGAGTAGAATTTGAAATATTGCTTGCAGTTCTTCGATGCAGAGCGTTTGCGGAATGGAGATTAATATGACACTTCAACAACTTCGATATGTGATCATGGTGGCGGAGACCGGAACGATCACAGAGGCAGCGGGGAAGCTTTATATTTCCCAGCCGAGTCTGACCAACGCGATTCATGAACTGGAAAAGGAAATGAATCTTGTGATATTTAATCGGACGAACCGCGGGATTTCTCTGTCCAAGGAGGGCGAGGAGTTTCTCGGTTATGCAAGGCAGGTACTGGAGCAGGCATCGATCCTGGAGGATAAATACAAGGGAAAGGGCGGCGGCAAGAAGCAGTTTTGCGTGTCCACACAGCACTATTCCTTTGCAGTCAATGCATTTGTGGATCTGATCAAGGAATACGGACAGGACGAATATGATTTCAGCATCAGAGAGACGCAGACCTATGAGATCATTGAGGATGTGGCGCATATGAGAAGCGAGATTGGAATTTTGTTTCTGAATGATTTCAATGAGGTTGTCCTGCACAAGATCCTGAAATCAAATGACCTGAAATTCCACAAACTGTTTGTTGCAAAGCCGCATGTATTTATCAGTAGAAGACATCCGCTGGCGGATCACAAGGTGATCACCAATGAGGAGCTGGAGGCATATCCGTATCTTTCGTTTGAGCAGGGAGAACATAATTCCTTTTATTTTTCGGAGGAGATATTTTCTGCCTCAGAGCGAAAGAAAAACATTCGTGTCCGTGACAGAGCGACATTATTTAACCTGCTGATCGGTCTGAACGGGTATACGGTCTGCAGCGGTGTCATCGACAAGAAGCTCAATGGAAAGGATATCATTGCGGTGCCACTGGCAGATGAAAGCGACATGCGCATCGGATACATAACGCATAACAAAGCGGTGCTTAGCAGGATTGGCATGACATATCTGGAGGCACTGGAAAAGTACCTCGGTTAGCCGGAGAGCTCACAGGAGGCAGGCGTCTGCATGATGGAAACAGAGAAGCTTAGATGAGTTGTTTATAGTTTTAAACTATGGACAACTCAATTTTTTTGTATTATACAAATGACAGAGGGGAACGTATAATGATGTCAACATAAAACAACGCGCCTGACGACAGAATGTCTTTGGAGAAGGATGAAAAGACAGAGCTGTGGTAGAAATGGAGGATGAACATGAAGACATCAGTAATTGGATTTCCAAGAATCGGAACTTTGCGTGAGCTTAAATTTGCATCGGAGAAATATTTCCGGAAAGAGATTGATGGAAATGAGCTGACCCAGACAGCGGAGGAGCTGAGAAAAACGCACTGGAAGTTGCAGAAGAAATCAGGAATTAATTTTATTTCCGGCAATGATTTCTCCTTTTACGATATGGTTTTAGATACCGCAGTGTTGCTTGGAATTGTTCCGAAAAGATATCAGGAGCTTGGTCTTTCTGCGATTGATACATATTTTGCAATGGCGCGTGGTTATCAGGGAGAATCCGGTGATGTGAAAGCGCTTGCCATGAAGAAATGGTTTAATACGAATTATCATTATATTGTGCCTGAGATCGAGGATGACACGAAGATCACATTGAACGCAGATAAACTGTTTCATGAATATTTTGAGGCAAAGAGACTTGGAATCGAGACAAAGCCGGTTGTCATTGGCGCATTTACGATGTTAAAGCTCATTCGCTATACCGGTAAGAAAACGGCAGGTGATTTTGCAGAAGCAATTATCCGGGCTTATCAGGAACTTCTTGCAAAGTGCAATGAGGAGCAGGTGGAGTGGCTGCAGTTTGATGAGCCGTCACTTGTTAAGGACTTGGGTGCAGAGGACATCGAGCTGTTCCATCGGATCTATGATAATATTCTGTCTGATGCAGGTAAGTGCCGGGTGCTTTTACAGACTTATTTTGGCGATGTGAGAGATATTTATGCAGATCTGATCCGGATGCCGTTTGCAGCGATCGGACTGGATTTTATTGAGGGCAGACAGACCTGCGAGCTGATCGAAAAGTTTGGATTTCCACAGGATAAGATATTGTTTGCGGGACTTGTAAACGGCAAAAATATCTGGAGAAATCATTACGAAAAAACGCTGGGAACGGTTGCTGACTTGAAGAAAAAAGGTATTTCCGTTGTATTGTCCACTTCCTGCTCCCTGCTTCATGTTCCGTATACGCTCAAGCATGAAACCAAGCTTTCGCAGGAATTTACCTCTTACTTTGCTTTTGCGGAGGAAAAGCTTGCAGAGCTTAAGGAATTAGGACAGCTTGCCGATCAGGATAATTATCAGGAGAGCGAAGTATATCAAAAGAATAAGGCTTTGTTTGCCGGAGAACGTGACTGCCATAACGAGGAGGTTACAAAACGTCTTTCCGGTGTGATCGAGAAGGATTACATTCGTCTGCCGAAGAGAAGCGAGCGTCAGGCACTGCAGAAAAAGGAGCTTAAGCTTCCGGAATTTCCGACGACAACGATCGGTTCTTTCCCTCAGACAAAGGATGTCAAGGCGAACCGTTCTGCATTCCGCCGCGGAGAGATTTCCAAAGAGGAGTATGTTGCATTTAATAAAAAGAAGATTGCAGATTGTGTCAAATGGCAGGAAGAGATCGGACTGGACGTACTGGTACACGGAGAATATGAGCGAAATGACATGGTGGAATATTTCGGTGAGGCGCTGGGAGGCTTTTTGTTTACGGAGAAAGCGTGGGTACAGTCCTACGGTACAAGATGCGTGAAGCCGCCGATCATCTGGGGGGATGTATACCGTGATAAGCCGATCACTGTGGAGTGGTCTGTCTATGCACAGTCCCAGACCGATAAGATCATGAAAGGAATGCTGACAGGACCGGTTACAATCTTAAACTGGTCGTTCCCAAGAGAGGATATTTCCATTAAAGAATCTATTTCCCAGATCGCACTGGCAATCCGTGATGAAGTGCTTGACCTTGAGGCAAACGGAATCCGCATGATCCAGATTGACGAGGCGGCTCTGCGTGAAAAGCTGCCACTGCGCAGATCGGACTGGTACAGCGAATATCTTGATTTTGCAATTCCGGCATTCCGTCTGACACACAGTGGCGTGAAAGCAGATACGCAGATTCACACACATATGTGCTACAGTGAGTTTACCGATATTATTCCGGCTATTGACGATATGGATGCAGATGTCATTACCTTTGAGGCATCCCGTTCAGATCTGCAGATCCTTGATGCACTGCGGGAGAATCATTTTGAGACAGAGGTTGGACCGGGCGTTTATGACATCCATTCGCCACGCGTTCCTTCTGTAGAAGAGATGGTGCAGGCACTTCGTCTGATGCTGACCAAGATTGAGCCGGAGAAGCTCTGGGTCAATCCGGACTGCGGACTGAAGACAAGAGGTGTGCCGGAGACGGATGCGAGCCTTCGAAACATGGTAGAGGCAGCAAAGCAGATCAGACAACAGTAATAAGGTTACCGGAAAAGGGGCAGATAAAAGAAACATCTGCGCGAGAGTGATGTCACTTCCCAGCAGAGAATGTATTAGAAACGAGGTTTACTATGAAAATCGCAGATATTTGTAAGAAGAAAAAGAGCTTGTCGTTTGAAATTTTTCCGCCAAAAAGAACAGAGGATCTGGAAAATATTGACGAGACACTTTCGGTATTGTGTGAGTGTGATCCTGATTTTATCAGTGTTACCTTTGGCGCAGGGGGAAGCTCCAATTGTAACCGGACGATCGAGCTTGCCAAAAAGATCAAGAATGAATATCACGTAGAACCCGTGGTGCATCTGACCTGCCTTCATTATAATAAAAGCGAAATTGATGAATTTGCAAGGATTTTGACACAGGAGGGGATTCAAAATGTTCTGGCGCTGCGAGGCGACCGGAATCCGGATATTCCGGAGAAGGATGATTTTAAGCATGCCTCCGATCTGATCCGTTATTTAAAACCGAAAAGTGATTTTTGTTTTCTGGGAGCCTGCTACCCGGAATGTCATCCGGAATCAGATGGGAAGATTTCAGAAATGAAGCATTTGAAGGCAAAGGCAGATGCCGGCGCGGAGGTGTTGCTTTCCCAGCTGTTTTTTGACAATGAGCAGTTCTTCCGGTTTGTGGAGGACTGCAGGATCGCCGGAATTGGGGTGCCGGTCATTCCGGGCATTATGCCGGTGATCAATGCTCGCCAGATCAAACGGATGGTAACCATGTGCGGAGCTTCCTTTACGGAGCGTTTTCAGAGGATCCTTCATAAGTATGAGGATAACAAGGAGGCACTTTTTGATGCCGGAATGTCCTATGCACTGAGCCAGATCATTGATCTGCTGGTCAGCGATATCGACGGGATCCATCTTTATACGATGAATAATCCGCTGGTGGCAAGGAAGATCTGTGATGGGATAAGGCACATTATTTAAGTTTTGCTAAGTTTCACTCAAAAATCTTTTGAAATAATTAGCACTCATCTCTTGTTATTGTGACATTGGTTTTGTCTAGTTTCATATAGTCCCGTAACGCCCTATTTACAAGGGATTCACGGATTTCAATGCGTCCGGCGTAAAAGACGTATTGTTACAGTTATTCAATAAGATTATTGGAGCGTAAAAATAGTATTGCTATTGTGCGGACATTTGCATATAATAAAGATAGATGGAAACACTATTCACGAAAGGAGATGTTTTATATGGCTACAAAATCAGCAAATTTATATGCAAGGATTGAACCAGATGTTAAAGAAAAAGCAGAAAGTATCCTCTCTACACTCGGTATTCCTGCTTCCAGTGCTATCAATATGTTTTATAAACAGATTATCTTACAGAGAGGACTTCCTTTTGAAGTGAAAATACCATCTGCCAGACCTGTTGACGTCAGCACATTATCAGAAGCAGAGTTCAATGAAGAATTGGAAAAAGGATATGCGGATATGCAGGCTGGACGGACAAAAAATGCGAAAAAAGCTTTTGCTGATATTCGCAAGGATTATGGCTTATGATATATGAAGTAGAAATATCCGAACAGGCTGACAGTGATTTGAGAGGAATTTTTGAATATATTGCTTTTGAATTGCAATCGCCGGAAAATGCAATCGGACAGCTTGACCGTCTGGAAGAACAGATATTAAGTCTGGATACGATGCCGGAGCGTTATCGGAAATATGAAAAAGAACCGTGGAAAAGCCGTGGGCTTCGTGTATTACCAGTAGATAATTATGTGGTACTTTATATTCCAGACAACGTTAAAAAAGTTGTAACAATACTTAGAGTAATGTATGCCGGACGGGACATAGACAATCAGTTAAATCTCCACACAAAGCAATAAAGAATATGATTTAAAGCAGTCTTTCATTTATGATCGACTGCTTTTTTCATGCTCAAAATTAGAAGAAAGGACTGAATTATGATGGAAGAATGTAGCGTATTGATTGAAACGACAAAATCAGCAGAGGATAAAACCTCTCGCTGGTTTGATTTACCCATTGATTATGAGCTGTTCCGTGACCTGCTTGGTGTAGAAGCTGACAGTGGCGATTATCAGATTATAGATATGAAACTCCCTTTTGCTGGCGATATTGTAAGAGCAACCAGCGTCAGACGATTGAATAAGCTGTACTTTGCTTACATGGAGTTACCGCCATTGACACCCAC